>JAFQND010000004.1 GCA_017396055.1 Oscillospiraceae bacterium | reverse complement strand
TTTATCGAGAAGAAAAAGTCGTTTCATGGGTTTCCTCCGAAAAAAGTGGTTTATCTGACCGCCCTCAGGGTGACGGTGTTTTCCCACCGGTTCAGCACCTCGACCGCCGAAAATCCCGCTTCCAGCAGCGCTTCGGTCTCATGCTCCACCGTAAGAGGGGTGTCATAGTGATAGAATTCATCATCGGCAATGCCCTGTTCGGCCTTCAGACGGCAAAGCTCGCCGCGATAGAGTTTCTCTTCCTCGTCAGAGGGGGCAAAATAATCGGTCAGGATAAAAACACCGCCGTCTTTCAGCGCGGCGCGGAGCTTTCTGTACAGGGGCAGCTTTTCCGCTTTGGTGAAATGGTGCAGGCTCTCGACCGACACGGCGGCATCGAACGCTTCTTCACCAAAGGGCACATCGAAATAGGAGCCATTGATCAGCGTGATATCCTTACCGGAAAACTTCTCTTTCAGCGCGTCCAGCATCCCCTCAGAAAGGTCGATACCGGTGATTTTTGCCGTCGGACAAAGCGGGAGGTAAAACTCCAGCTCAAGACCGGTGCCGCAGCCCAGGTCGAGGACACGGCTATTCTCACAAACCGGCAGCTGTCCCGCCGTGAAGGGATAAAACTCCTCAGCCGACTCGATATTCGTCAGCATATGTTCATCGTATCCGTCCAGCCTTGCTTCAAAGAAATCGCTCATTTTTTCCAGCATGTTCTCTCTCCTCCCGGATCAGTTTTTTTCTGCCTGATTTTATTTTAGCACAAAACAGCAGGAAAGAAAAGTACACCTTCGGTTCTGAAAAAGGCTCCCCGGACGCAAAAACTCCCGAAAGCCTTGCGGCCTTAGGAGTCGAGAAATCTCGATGAAGAAATTATCTCTTGGTCAAATAGAACCCCCGTATTTACGGGCTTTTCCGGCACTTTTGTTTCGTGCCCGTTTCATATAGAAGCTAATTTGAGTCCGCCATAATTATCTTGATAAGACGAGGAAGAGTAAAGCAGACGAGGCAAGCCAGTTGCCTCGTACTGATAAACTTCTCCCGATTGCGTATTTCATCTTTCCCCCGCCTCCCGGCGGGGGTTTTCTTTTCCCTTCTCCTCTCAACTCATCAAATTATAAAACGTCAGCGCCGCATTGTACCCCAGTCCCTTCTCCATCAGCTTCGCAATGACCTTTTTCTTCTTCGATCCGCTGATGGTCTTGCCCTGGCTGTTCTTGTCCGCCTTCGTGCTCTGATAGATCTGATAGCATACATCAAAATCTGCTGCCGTCGCCTTCGGATAATACTCCTGCAGCTGACTGAGCTTCGTCCTCTGGCTGTCGCTCATGGTGGTATACACCACATCGTTCCAGCTCTTCACATCGTCCGTCTCTTTCAGCTCTGCTACCCGCAGCAGCTTCTCTGCCTGGCTCTCGCTCAGACCCTTCTTCACCAGAGCCGCCTTGTTCTCCTCTTTGGTACCATCCAACAATGCCGTATAAACAAGATACTGCTCCTCAGTGATTCCCTTCACGGCGTAGGCCGCAGCAGACGCTCTCACCTTTTCATCCGCACTCATCGTCGATCTGATGGCTGCTTCTCTCGAGCTGAGATCCACCTTATCCGCCGCTGTTCCGTTCAGGCGATAGAACAACACCGCATCCGCCTCACTCATGCCTTCAGCCTGCAGCGCACTCAGCTTCTCCCGTTTGGATCCGCTTTCACAGATTCCGCGGTACTTATCCACACTGTCCACACTCATGCCGGGGAAAGCTGTGCGGATACTGTCGACCCTCGCCCGCTCTGCAGAATCCAGTGTCGTATACTGAAGACTTGCCGCCGACGAATAATCCACCTCCTTGATATTGTCCCCGCTCTGGATCAGCAGCCTGTCGATCAGATTCTTCTGTTCAGCTGTCAGGTCCTCTCTTTCCATCAGTGCGGCGCGCTTCTTCTCGGTCGAGGTCACCAACGTCTTTCCGTCCTCATCCTTGTCCGGCTCGATACCGGCAAAGATCTCCTGCAGGCCGATATACGTTTTGATGCCCACACCGGCTTCCTCCGCCTGTGCTGCTTCGGTTACCCAGTCCTTCACCTCATACTCTTCGCCCACATCACCGAGGATCCGTCTGGTCGACATCTCTCTGGCATATTCCCTCAGTTTCTGCTGCTGACCTTCCGCAAGGCTTCCGACGCCTTCTGCCAGATACTCCGCATAATACGCCTGATACTGTTTCTGTTCCTTCCGACTCAGTTCCACCCTTCTCTCGGTTTTCATGCCATCCTCATCAGTGACATTCCAATCGACGACACGTGGTGTATCTTTTGCTGCCAGATCTTCGGCGATTGTGTCGCGACCTTTTCCGCCCGAACCCGAAAGATCCGGGAACCACTGTGCCAGAAGATCTCCGTCTCCCAGCTCCGTCGTTTTCCTGAATCCGTCATAATACTCGTTTGCCTGCGGCACACTCGACTTTCCGAACACCATCATCCGCGCCAGATTCCACGGTGTCTGCTCCACGGGATACTGCATCTCCCGCGATCCGTCCGATTTTGTGGTATAGCTGCCGCCTTCCAGCCAGGTTTTCACTCCTTCCACGCTCTTCTTCGCCTGACCGAATGCCGCCGGCGAAACCAGATATCCTGCGGGCTTCACCATTTCTTTTCCGATCATGCCCCATGCGGCATTTGGTGCCATCGTTCCGTCAGCAAGACCGCCGAAACCTTTGATAAGCTTCTCCGCATCCGGAAGCGCCGAACTGATCGGCAGTCTGCCGCCTCCCAGCACACCTCCCACAAAGGGCACCTGTTCCAACAGCATTTCGCCGGTATCCATAACAGCCTGTGCCGTGCTCTTCTTCTTCTCGCCTTCCTCGTCTTTTTCGGTGAAGTTGCCGACCGCTTCAAATACCATACCAAGCGGATCAAAGGCCGGTCTTCTGCCGATCAGAGCTTCATAAAGATTATTGTACAGATAGCTTGCCAGCACGCTCTCTGTGATCAGCAGCGTCGCCTGTGCCGATCCGACTTTTTTATATCGTTCCGGAAGATCCTTGAACATCCAGCTCAGCTGATTATTGACCTCGGTCTGAAACATCGTAAACGGTTTGATCAGCGGGTTTTTCCGTTCAAAGATGGTGGGCATCGCACCTTTCGACCGGTCAGCCATCAGGCCGGCAGCCCTCTGATCAGCCTTCTCCATGGCGCTTTCCGGATCCATTCCCTCCCGGATGTTCTGCTCATAGAACGCTCTGACAATGGTCTCTGCCGTAAAGCTGTCAATGCTCTCCATCGGCTTCGACAGTTTATCCACAATGTTTTCCAGTGTGGTGGCCGAAAGATTGCCGGTGCTCTTTCTGTTTGTAAGAAATGCGCTCCGATCGGCAAAGCCGTCATCCGAACCTTTCGCCTTCAAAACGGCACCCATTGCCTTTACAAGATGCACCCCGTCTACCTCTGCCGATGCCTGCAGGATCGGGATCACATTGGTTGCCCAGGATGCAGGATTCACTGCCACCATGTTTGCTGCTATTCTGCCTTCAAGAGCTTTCGAAATGCTGTACCATTTTCTGCCCATATCCTGTTCCATGCTTCTGTCGCCGATGGCTTTCTTTCCGGCAAGACTGTCGGTATAGCTACGAATTTCAATGGCAAGGTTTCCAAGCTTTGTCTGCGCGTCCGGATCCAGAAGCTCCCTCAGCCGTTCCGCCCGCTCACTGTCGTCAATGGTGCTGTCGTTGTTGACCTCATTCACTCTTTCCTGCAGCCCTTCATCCGAATACTTTCTTCTGAGTGTTGTCTCCAGCGATCTCAGATTCTGAATATCGTCCGTGTGCCAGATCACATTCGAAATGCTTTCGATATACCGGTCAAAACCTTCCAGTGCGTCATACTTGGTCTTTT
>JAFQND010000066.1 GCA_017396055.1 Oscillospiraceae bacterium | reverse complement strand
GGTCAAGGCTGCCGTCATTTGCCTCTTCGTAATGGCGGGGCAGCAGCTTGCCTTCGCTGAATTCTCTCCAGAAGGCAGAGACGTTGTCAAACCAGCCGCTGCGGTACCAGGATTCCTGCCAGCCGGCGTCGGTGCTGTCGGTGGCGACGACCAGCTCGCCGTAACCGGGCTCGTCCTTGTCATAGGCAACGGTGTCCATCATGATGCGGGAAAGGCCGCCCAGCTTGCCGCCGCGGTTTCTTCTGCCGCTCTTGAGCGAGGTGGCGTTCCATTCGGCAACAGACATGCCGTCGCGCTGTCTGCGGATGGGCCGGTCCTTGATGGGGTTTGCGCAGGAGAGGGCAATGGTATACCTGGTCTCGATATCGTTGGTATTTCTCAGGGTGAATTCAAAGAAAGCCGCGGGGATCGAGCTGTCCTTGTCATTGGAGGGAATGAAAGGCGAGAAGGCGTTCATCCGCACTCTGCCGGGGAAGTCGGGGTCATGGTAATAGATCTCTGCAGAAGGATAGAAGGCTTCCATCCGGGTGTTGCGGAAATGCTTGAAACCTGCCATGGTGCCGCGGCTGGGGCCGTGACCGAATCCCCAGGAATGGGCGCCGATATGCATGCCGCCCATATAGTCACGGGTGGAATCACCCTGCAGGACGCGGCAATCGCGGATGCCGTTCTCATCTTCGGTGCGGATGGCGAAATGGGTGTACCAGTTGATGCTCTGCCGGTTGGGGCGGCTGAAAAGCTCCCAGTCGACCAGTCTGCCGTCAGCGGTCAGACCGATGCTGCCTGCACCGATGCCGCCGAGGGGGAAGGAAACTTCGCCTGCATTGTTTTCGTAAGTACGCATGATATTTGCTCCTTTCGGATCAGATGTCAAATTCAGTCAGCAGCACTTCTTTTGCACTGCCGTTGTCTGCAAGAAGGAAGGTTTTGACTTCAAAGGGACCGAAATCACCTTCGACCTTTCTGCCGAACAGGGGAAGCGCGACAGCACCTCTGTTGGGCTGGCCTGCAGTCTCCACTGCCCGTACGATCCATCCCGAACCATCTTCCGCACGCTTGAGAGCGGTTACTGCAATGCTGCCGGAAACTTCCATGCCGCAATAACTCAGAGGAAGTCTTCCTTCGTGATTATTCTCGAGGATATTGACGGGCTGAGTGTTGAACTCTTCAGCTGCACGGGAAACGATGCTGAAATCGTCACAGCTTTCCGCTTTCATCAGTGCAAAGGAGAATTTCCGCTTGCCCTGGTCGGTAAAGATGCTGTCAGCGGTACGCTCTCTGCCGTGGTCACCATAGATAGGGCTGCGCACTGCTGTCAGACAGAGGTTTTCTCCTTCGACAGAGAAACTGTACTTGCAGTCATTGAGCATAGCGAGTCCACCGTTTTTGTCGGCGATGGCATGCCACATCTGGCCGGGCTCCTCTTCGCCGTCGCAGGGACGTTTGATCCAGCCGTAGGGGATGCTGTAGTAAGCGTCGCCGCCCTTTACGCCGGAAGGGAAACAGATCTTCAGCATCTTGTGCTTTTCCTGCCAGTCAAGGGCAGTTCTGACGGTGACTTTGTCATCGTTCGCAGCAAGGAGATAATCCAGCCGCAGAGAGGACTTGCCATAGGTCATCTCGACGCGGATACCGGCACGGACAGGTCCGTTTTCGATGACGGTAATTTTTGCGTCGGTAAAGATACCGATTTTTTTGTTGAAGAAATTCTTGTCGTGGCTCCAGGTATCGTGGTCATATTCGTCGATGACCACCGGCAGACCGCCGTCATGGAACAGACCTTCTGCTGTCACAAGACCGGTGTGAGGGTCAAATTTCAGCCGGAGCTTCGCATTTTCGAGGATATTTCCCTCTGCCTTCAGCATGGGGTCATCAGGAGCGGCTTCGCACTCTTTGATGTAATAAGTCGTCCAGCCGAGAGCGGGCACCTCTGCCTCGAAGATGGTGTCGTCTCTGCCATAGCAGGAATGGGTCTCGGAATAAACATGCTGACAGGGAACAGGATTTCCGTCCTTGTCGGTGATGCCCTCAGCCTGCTTGTTGATCTGAATCACCGCTTTGACGGGCTTATCAAGGCTGTTGAAGATGACGATCGGCAGACCTTTTTCTCTGTTGCGGGTGTCCACTGCCCAGCTCAGACGCTGCAGGGCGGCGTTCTCGCTCTTTGCGGCAATGGAAAGGGACTCGCCGGCAAATTCCAGGCTGTCGACATAAGAGCTTTCGATGGCGCAGCCGCCGGCGATGTCATGGAAATGCAGGAAACAGACGTTTTCCCAGCCCTCTTTGAACTTTTCACCGGGGTAGGAAAGACCGGTCAGCCCTGCTGCCAGTGCGGCGTATTTTTCGGCGGCAAGAAGTCTTGTCTCGCCCTTGCGGATGGCGGTCTTGATATCGGACACTGCGGCGTAGCAGCCGGCTGCATGATGCTGCAGGTCATCTTTGCGGACAGGCAGGTCGATGTCGCTTGCTCTGACTTTGTCAAAGAATTCGGCAGGATCGGCAAAGGTCAGCGTTTCGGTGCCTTTTCTTCCCTTGATCAGTTCGATATTGCGGATGGTGGGACCGCCGCCGTGGTTGCCGACACCATAGAAACAGGGAGCAAAGTCCAATCCGTCGGGCATCGTGGCAGATACATCTGCCAGCCGCTTTTCCAGTGCTTCTTCATCGGTGAAATTGCAGCAATAGGGGTCGCAGAGTCTCAGTGCCAGCACTTCGCTGCCGTCGGGGGACTGCCATTTGAAGAGGTCGGGCATCTGCTGCTCGTGGGGGCCGGGGCGCATGAAAACATACTCGTTCATGCCGGATTTTTTCAGGATCTGCGGCAGCATTCCGTTGTGACCGAAGGAGTCGACGCAGTAGCCGGTGCGGGCAGTGACACCGAAGCGGTCATGGAAATACCGCTGTGAATAAAGGCTCTGTCTGGCAAAACCTTCACCCGAAGGGAGGTTGCAGTCGGGCTGTACCCACCAGCCGCCGACAACGATCCAGCGGCCTTCTTTTACTCTTTCGGCAATCTCTTCGACCATTTCTGGGGAGAAGTCCTCCAGCCAGCGATAGATCGATGCAGAGGAGCAGACGAACTTGAAGTCGGGATATTCCTTCATGCGGTCAAGGGCAGACTGACAGGTGGCTTTTGCCTCAGCAGAGCCTTCCTGCCACCGCCACATCCAGACGGGATCGAGGTGTGCGTTGCCGATCATGTAGAATTTATTTTTCACGGGTCATACCTCCTAAAGACTTTCTATCTTTATGATACCGAAGCTGTAGGAAAAGTCAATGATTTTCAAAAAAATCAGAAAGAAAAAAGCTCCCGGCGTCGGGAGCTTTTTTCTTATTTATTGCTGTTATCTTTCAGCATCTCTTTCAGCTTTTCAGCAAAGGAGCGTTTTTTGGTGCTCTGCTTTTCGGTAAGAGAATCCTCAAAGGCTTTGAGCTTTTCTTTCTGCTCTTTGGTCAGGCTGCGGGGAACATCAATAGTGACAGTCACATACTGATCGCCGCGGCCTCTGGAATTAAGGCGGGTTACGCCCTTGCCGCGCAGACGGAAGGTGGTTCCGGGCTGAGTACCTTCGGGCAGGGTATATTCCACATTGCCATCAATGGTGGGAACCACGAGCTTGTCGCCCATAACTGCCTGGAAGTAGCTGATCGGCATCTCGCAGTAAATGTCAAAGCCATCACGATTGAAGATGGGATCAGGACGGACTACAACAGTGACCAGCAGATCACCGGCAGGACCGCCGTTGAAGCCGGCGTTACCCTGTCCGCGCAGAGAAAGGGTCTGGCCGTCGTCGATACCGGCGGGGATCTGTACTTCAACTGTTTTGGTGTTGCTGATGCTGCCTCTGCCGCCGCAGGTGGGACAATTCTGTTCGATCACACGGCCTCTGCCGCCGCAGCTGTCACAGGGACGCTGTGTGGCAATGACACCGAAGGGAGTGCGCTGCTGCACACGGACCTGACCGGTACCGCCGCAGACCGAGCAGGTCTTCATGGCAGTGCCGTCTTTTGCACCGGTGCCTCTGCAGTCAGAGCAGGTGTCCGAACGGGTCACACTGATTTTTTTTGCAGTGCCTTTGCAGGCTTCAAAGAAGGTCAGCGTTACCTGTACGCGGATGTCGCTGCCTCTGCGGGGGGCATTGGGATTCTGTGCTCTGCGGGAGCCGCCGAAGCCGCCGCCGAACAGGTCACCGAAGATGTCACCGATATCGCCCATGTCAAAGCCGCCGAAGCCGCCTGCTCCACCGCCGGCACCGAAGTTGGGGTCAACACCGGCATGACCGAACTGGTCATAGCGCTGACGCTTGTCGGGGTCGGAAAGGACCTCATAAGCTTCGTTGACCTCCTTGAATTTCTCCTCGGCTTCTTTGTCACCGGGGTTTAAGTCAGGGTGATATTTTTTCGCCATCTGGCGGTATGCTTTTTTCAGTTCGTCTTCGCTGCAGCCTTTCTGCAGACCGAGGACTTCATAATAATCACGTTTGTCAGCCAATGGCTTTTCCTCCAAACCGGCGCGTTTTAGAAGAGCTGCGCCGTTCCTTCAACAGCATGCAAGGCAGACGGTGTTTCCACCGCCCGCCTTATGCCTGTTTTATTTCAGATCAGTTGTCGACTTCGGTGAAGTCAGCATCAACGACATTGGGATCGCCGTTCTGACCACCCATGGGATCAGCACCCATGCCGCCCATGCCACCCAGATCGGGGCCTGCGCCCTGAGCAGCAGCCTGAGCCTGATACAGCTTTTCGGACAGAGCATAGAATGCCTTCTGCAGTTCGTCCTGCTTGGCCTTGATCAGTTCGATATCAGTGCCCTTCAGAGCCTCTTTCAGCTCTTCCAGTTTAGCTTCAACTTCAGCCTTTTCAGCACCGGAGATCTTATCACCGATCTCGCCCAGGGTCTTTTCAGTCTGGAAGACCATCTGGTCAGCAGCGTTTCTCAGATCGACAGCTT
>JAFQND010000065.1 GCA_017396055.1 Oscillospiraceae bacterium | reverse complement strand
GTGAAGGCTTTTGTCGATTCCCACGACCTGCCCGTGCCGCTGATCACCGTCAATTCCTGGAACGAATGGACCGAAACCAGCTATCTTCTGCCCGATGATGTGAACGGTTACGGTTATCTGGAAGCCATCCGCCGTGTATTTCTGGAGGAATGACCATGTTTTATAAAGAACCCGAACGCAGCATCGAAGCCTTCGATGGTTATGATGTCATCGTTGCCGGCTCCGGTCCCGCAGGCATCGCCGCCGCCCTGATGGCAGGACGCAGCGGCTGCAGGGTATTGCTGATCGAAGCCTGCGGCTCGCCCGGCGGTATTTCCACCAGCGGTCTGATGAGCCATTTCACCGGAACCGTCGACAGCCGTCTCTATGACGAACTGCTAAAACGCGCCTCTGAGAAGTATTACGCTTTCAACAATGCTCCGCTCGATATTCCCGATCCGCAGATGACGAGCCTTATCAATATCGACCCCGAGATGCTCAAGCTGACTTACATCGAAATGCTGGAAGAAGCAGGTGTTGAGATGCTCTTTTACACCTTTGTCTGCGGCGTTGTCATGGACGGAAAGACCGTGAAGGGCGTTATCACCGAGAGCAAATCCGGCCGCAGGGCTTATCTCGGCAAAGCTGTCATCGATTGTACCGGCGACGGCGACGTTGCCGCCATGGCGGGAGCGGAATATTTCCTCGGCCGTGAGTCCGACCATAAAATGCAGCCCGCCACGATGATGTTCAAGGTCGGCGGTGTCGACCCCGAAAAGGCTGTTTATCCGCCCTCGTTTGAGACAACGATCGAGACCGAAAAGGGTGAGCTGCAGGCTCTTGCAAAGGAAAAACTGCCCCATCCCGCCGGTCATGTGCTTCTTTACCGCTCGACCATTCCCGGTATCGTTACCTGCAATATGACCAACTGCATCGATATCGACGGCACAAAAGCCGAAGACCTGACCCGTGCCGAGATCGTCTGCCGCAAACAGATGGTCCCCATCGTTAAGTTCCTTCGGGAATATGTTCCGGGTTATGAGAACTGTTATATT
Source organism: Oscillospiraceae bacterium (assembly GCA_017396055.1). Classification (GTDB taxonomy): domain Bacteria; phylum Bacillota; class Clostridia; order Oscillospirales; family Ruminococcaceae; genus Faecivivens. The sequence continues at coordinate 755 of JAFQND010000065.1, read as the reverse complement.
ATCAGCGCGGCTTCGCTAATGGGTATCCGTGAGACCCGTCATTTTTACGGCGTTTCCACCATCACCGAGGAGGATATCCTCGCTGCCCGCCTTTTTGAAGACTGGGTCGTCAGAGGAGCCCATTTCAATTTTGATGTCCACAATCTTACCGGTGCCAGTCTTGACGAAACCGGTGTGCAGAAGCATTTCAAACAGCAAAAAGGGTACAGCATCCCTTACGGCTGTCTCGTCCCCCGGGATATCGACGGCTTGCTGCTCTCCGGCCGGAATATCAGTGGTACCCATATGGCACACTCCAATTTCCGTGTCATGCCTATCTGTCTCGCCATGGGCGAAGCCTGCGGTGCGGCAGCAGCCATTGCTGTCACCAGAGATATCCCTCTGCGCGATGTACCTGCCGGGGATATCCAGCAGAAGCTTATCTGATCGTCAGAGAGTATTTCCGTTTTGGAAATGCTCTTTTTTTTGAAGATGTCCATATTTCTCCCGGCAAATGATGATATTATCTGCGGACGGATTTTTGCCTTTCATCCTAAGCAGGAAAAATGCTGTGAAAAACTTCACAAAAATTGCGAAACCCTGTTGTAAAAAATCCTTTTTTGCAGTATAATACAAAGGACAAAACAGAAAGGGCTGCTCTCCGGAACAGCCCTTTTCTGCGGAGCAAAAATCGCGGCTAACCCGCAAGGAGGAACATTATGAAAGATCAGCAAACCGCTATCTATGATGCCCGTAAACTGGGTATCCCCAAGATG
>JAFQND010000064.1 GCA_017396055.1 Oscillospiraceae bacterium | reverse complement strand
AGCGGCTGTTGGGATGCGCACCCTTTTCACCGCAGGCGGGATCCCATTCGTCGCCCATCCAGTTATAGAGCTTGCCTTCGGGAGCCTGCTTGGTCAGGCCTTCCCACCACACTGTGTTGTCGGTTTCGTTGTAGACAACATTGGTGAAAATGCTGTTCTTCATGGTGCTGATCAGAGCGTTGGGGTTGGACTTCATGTTGGTGCCGGGGGCGACGCCGAAGAAGCCGGCTTCGGGGTTGACAGCCCACAGACGGCCATCGGTGCCCTTGCGGATCCAAGCGATATCGTCGCCGACCGTCCAGACCTTGTAGCCCTTGTCACGGTACATCTGCGGCGGAATGAGCATGGCGAGGTTGGTCTTGCCGCAGGCCGACGGGAAGGCGGCAGCGACGTACTTGGTTTCGCCCTGCGGATTTTCGATGCCCAGAATGAGCATATGTTCGGCCATCCAGCCTTCCTGCTTGCCCTGGAAGGAGGCGATGCGCAGAGCAAAGCACTTCTTGCCGAGCAGGACGTTGCCGCCGTAGCCGGAGTTGCAGCTCCAGATGGCGTTGTCTTCGGGGAACTGCAGAATGTAACGGCCTTCTTCGCTCAGCTCGCACTTGCCGTGCAGGCCGCGGACGAAGTCGTTGCTGTCACCCAGAACGTCAAGAACCTGCTTGCCGACACGGGTCATGATAGCCATGCTGACGACGACATAGATCGAGTCGGTAATTTCGATGCCGGCCTTGGCAAACGGAGAGCCTACGGCGCCCATCGAGAAGGGAATGACGTACATGTCGCGGCCTTTCATCGAGCCGCGGAAAATATCGGAGGCCATGGCATAGGCCTTTTCGGGAGCCATCCAGTTGTTGGTCGGGCCCGCGTCTTCTTCCTTGCGGGTGCAGATAAAGGTGCGGCCTTCAACACGGGCAACGTCATTGACGGCCGAACGGTGATAGTAGCAGCCGGGCAGTTTTTCTTCGTTGAGCTTGATGAGCTCGCCGGTCTGCATTGCCTGCTTGCGCAGCTGCTCCAGCTGTTCTTCGCTGCCGTCGATCCAGACAACGCGGTCAGGCTGCATCAGGTTCTGTGCCATTTCGACAAACTCAAGAACCTTTTTGTTAGTGGTCAGTGCCATAATTACTCCTCCGCCTTTATTATTTTCTGATATAATTACTATAGATAGCAATAGATAGCAATCGTCCGATAATAAATATATCGCATTGTCAAATAAAAAACAACTGGTAAAACAAACGATATTCTACTGCATTAAAGCGAAAATTTGCTCACTCAAACGCGCGAATTCTGCGATTGAAAGGGTCTCTCCGCGCACTCCCGGCTCGATCCCCGAATTTTTTATACAATTTTCAAGCTCGGTTTTTGTGCAGGTATTGGAAAACGCCGACGAAAGGCAGTTGAGCAGTGTTTTACGCCGTTGGGCAAAAGCCGCCTTGACGACACGGAAAAAGAGCTTTTCGTCGGGCACGCTGACCGGCGGCGCCGAACGTCTGTCCAGACGGACGACTGCCGAATCGACCTTGGGGCTGGGGATGAAGCACTCGCGGCCGACATCGAGCAGAATGTGCGGCTCGGAATACCACTGCACAAACACGGTAAAAGCACCGTATTCCGCCGTGCCCGGTTCGGCACAGATGCGGTATGCCACCTCGCGCTGCACCATGACAGTAATCGCGTCAAGTCGGCTGCATTCGAGCAGCTTTGCAATGGCGGGGCTGGTGATATAGTAAGGCAGGTTGGCGCAGGCGATAACGCGGGCATCGCCGAACTCGCGCTCACACAGCGCATCGAGGTCGGTTTTGAGAATGTCGCCCTGCTCCAGTTTGAAGTTACCGTATGCCGCCATCGTTTCGGCCAGAACCGGCGCAAGCCGCTGGTCGATTTCGACCGACACGACCTTTTTTGCGCACATACACAGCTGCTCGGTCAGGCAGCCGACGCCGGGGCCGATCT
>JAFQND010000063.1 GCA_017396055.1 Oscillospiraceae bacterium | reverse complement strand
TTGTCGGCGAAATTGCCGTGCATATAGGGTTGACCGATGACGGCGGCTATCTGATTTTTGTTTTCATCGAAGACCCGGGCCAGCTCCTCAAAGTCGTTCCACTTGACGTAGATGTTGTTGGCCACGTCTTCCTCGATGATGCCGGGATAGTCGATCTTCTGGGACCAGGGCGAAACCCCGTGGTAATAGCCCTTGAAAAAGACGATCTTCTTGCGGTGGGTATGGGCGCGGGCGGTCAGGATGGCGCCTGAGGTGGCGTCGTTGCCGTTTTTGGCGAAGAAGGCCCAGTCGGCACAGGCCACCGTGTCTACCAGCAGGTCGGCGAAATCTATCATCACCGGATGGGGCAGAGTAGTGCAGTCGCAGACGGCGCGCTGCCGCGCGGCGGCCTCGTCAACGTCGGGGTCGTTGTAGCCCAGCACGTTGGGGCCATAAGCCCCCATGTAGTCTATGAAGCGGTTGCCGTCCAGGTCCCACAGATAGCTCCCCTGGGCCCGGGAGGCGTAAAACGGAAAAGCGGAGACCGGCACATAGCATCCCTCGGCAGGACCCTGATGACCGTAGATACCGGAAGGGATCAGCTTGCAGGCCCGCTCAAAAGCAGCGCGGCTTTTGGGATATTCATAAGTTTTTCTCATTTTCTCACCTCATGCCAAATATAAAGCTACCCGGTCCAGGATGCGGTTGATATTGTCCACCTGAGAGATCATGCCGCCCACTTTCACCTTACCCAGGCCCACGGCTGCCACGGCGTTTATCTTGCCGTCGAACAGCTGTCGGGCAGTGCCCATATCGCTGAACTGCATATAGCTCATGCAACGCTCCGGCGCTTCGTGGCGGGCGGTCAGCCGGTGGTCCCTGGCTTCGATAAAGCCTACGGGCCCGCCGCATATCTCCAGCTTTGCGTCGCCGTCCACGATGTAGCCGGCGCTTTGGCGGCCCACCGGGTCATAGTTACCGATCTGCGCCACTGCTTCCAGGATGACGTAGAACATCATAGTGGTGCTGATGTTGAAGAAATCCTCGTCTTCCAATTGTCCGGGTTCAGGCTGCAGATACATGGAGAGCCGGTCGGTAAGCTTGGTGAAAGTCTTCAGCAAAAAGCCGATCTTGGTAAAGCCTTTGCTGGGGATGGGCGTGGTGCTGCCGTCCATCAGACCGTTGAATTTGCGGGGACAGGAAAAAGGCAGTCTGATGTCGCAGCCGCTGCAGCCTTCCCGGAAGGTGCAGGCACCGTCTTTGAACTGCAAAGTGGCCTCCGGTCCGTTTTTGACGGCAAAGCCCAGAGAAATGTTTTTACCGGCGATAAGCTGTTGCGCTTCCCGGTCCAGACGGCACAGTTCTGTCAGACAGCCCAGCACCGCATGGAGATTTATGAATGATAAAGTACGTTCGTCCATATGTTCCTCTCTGTTTTCGTAATGACGCTAACTATTTAATGATAGCATAAACAGGGGATTTTTCAAGCGTGAACATCGGTGTGAAGGAACTGCTGAAAGCGGTCGATAAAACACTGACGCTGTTCCGCGGCACTTGTGTCTGCGGCGGAACAGTGATAGAATTATCTGGAATGAAAACTCGTCCGAACCGTTTTTGTCAATAATACTCATGGAGCCGCTCATGTCAAAGTCAACCGATCCGATCGCGGTATTCGATTCCGGCATCGG
>JAFQND010000062.1 GCA_017396055.1 Oscillospiraceae bacterium | reverse complement strand
TATAGATCTGGCGCAGGACGTCTCTTGCACGGGACTCTTCCATGTATCTTGCGTCTTTGATGCGGGCGAGCCAATTGTTGTAATCGCTGGATTTCATAAGTTTATCCTCCATTTTCTGTTCTTGAGCCTTTCGGCTCCGTTTTCTTTTGATGGTAAAGAGACTTTCGGTGAAATGGATTTTCGCAGACTTTCGCGCGCATAAAAAAACTTTTTTTGCACATACTCCCTTCAAAAACAAAGGAGTGGATCATCATGAAACAGCGCGATACCGAATCTGTCCGGCGGACAAGGCTGATCCTTTTTCTTGTTTCCCTTGCGGCGGTGCTTCTGACAGCGGCAGGCGCTTATCTCGTCTTTGGATACGAAAAGGAAGAACCGCCCGAAGAGCCGGCGTCCTTCTGTTTCCGGCTGGGTGTCTGGGAGGACCGGCTGGCGGTCTTTACCGGCGGCGAACTGAAGCCCACAGAGATATTGGATATCCCCCTCGAAGGGCTGCCCGAGACGGACAGGGTGCTTCTGACCGACGGTATCCCCCTGCGGGACAGAGAGGAGCTGAGAAGGGCAATCGAGGATTACAGCTGAATAAAAAACGGAGAAGGCGAAAGCTCTTCTCCGTTTCGTCCTGTCTTATCAGTCCATATACCACAGCATCCGGCTGTAGTTGGGCAGCGGCCAGTATTTTTCGCCGCAGATCTGTTCGGCGGCATCGGCGGCAGCGCGCAGCGCCTCCATGGCGGGGATGACCCGGTCACGGTAAGCCTTTGCAACAGAGAGGGCGTCACCTGCCCCGGCGGCAGCTTCTCTTGCCTCGGCCAGAAGATCGATGCTGTCGCTCATCCGGTCGGCATGTTCGGAAAGAGCAGTCAGCAGTTTGGTCTCCGCCTTGATCGACAAAGCGGCGCTGACAGCTTTCTTTGCTGCGGCAGCCTCGGCCACATGGGTGGTATAAGCCGAAATAGCGGGCATCAGTTCCTGATTGGCCATCTGCAGCATGGTCAGAGCCTCGATATTGACGACCTTGGCATAGCTTTCCAGCATGACTTCGTATCTTGCGTGCATTTCGACGGGGCTCAGTACACCGAATTCCTCGAACAGAGCCACATTCTTCTCATGCAGCATGGCAGGCAGAGCGTCGACGGTGGAGCGCAGGTTGTGAATACCTCTTCGGCCGGCTTCTTCCATCCATTCGTCGGAATAACCGTTTCCGTTGAAGATGATATGTTTATGCTCTTTCAGCGTCCGCTTGATCAGCTTCATGGCGGCGGTGCTGAAATCTTCGGCAGTTTCCAGTTCGTCGGCAAATTCCTTGAGGATCTTGGCAACGGCGGTGTTCAGCACAATATTTGCGTCAGAGACGTTCATGCTGGAGCCGGGCATACGGAACTCGAACTTATTGCCGGTGAAAGCAAAGGGAGAAGTACGGTTGCGGTCAGTGTTGTCCTTGGTAAACTTGGGCAGTACCGCAACGCCCAGGTCCATGGAGACCTTCTCGGGGCTGGTATATTCCACATCGTCGGCCAGAGCGTCGATGATGGCGTCCATCTCGTCGCCGAGGAACATCGAGATCGTGGCGGGAGGTGCTTCGTTGGCACCAAGGCGGTGGTCGTTGCCGGCGCTGGCGACCGAGACTCTCAGAAGATCCTGATACTCGTCAACGGCCTTGATGACAGCGGTCAGGAAGACCAGGAACTGCAGATTGTCCGCAGGGGTCTTGCCGGGATCCAGCAGATTCACGCCGGGGGCGGAAACAGACCAGTTGTTGTGCTTGCCCGAGCCGCTGACGCCTGCAAAGGGCTTTTCATGCAGCAGACAGACCAGGTCATGCCGCTCGGCGACCTTTTTCATCATCTCCATGGTCAGAAGATTGGTGTCAACAGCGATATTGGTGGTGGTAAAGATGGGAGCCAGCTCATGCTGTGCGGGAGCGGCTTCGTTGTGCTTGGTTTTGGCGAGGATGCCCAGCTTCCACAGTTCGTCGTCCAGATCCTTCATATAGGCAGAGACGCGGGTGCGGAGAGTACCGAAATAGTGCTCATCCAGTTCCTGACCCTTGGCAGGCGGACAGCCGAATAAGGTGCGTCCGGTCAGCATCAGGTCAAGACGGCGGGCATAGTCGTTTTTATCGATCAGGAAGTATTCCTGCTCAGCGCCGACAGTGGTGGATACCTGAGGGATATCCTTGCCGAACAGATGCAGAATTCTTCTTGCCTGTTCGCTGATGGCGCTCATCGAGCGGAGCAGAGGGGTCTTTTTGTCCAGCGCCTCACCGGTATAGCTGCAGAAGGCAGTGGGGATACAGAGGACATCATCCTTGATAAAAGCAGGGCTGGTGGGGTCCCATGCGGTATAGCCTCTTGCCTCACAGGTAGCTCTCAGGCCGCCGGAGGGGAAGGAAGATGCGTCCGACTCGCCCTTGATCAGCTCTTTGCCGGAGAATTCCATGATAACGCCGCCGTCAGAGGTGGGGTTGATAAAGCTGTCGTGCTTTTCACTGGTGGTGCCGTTGAGCGACTGGAACCAGTGGGTATAATGGGTGGCGCCTTTTTCACAGGCCCAGTCCTTCATGGCGTTGGCGACAACGTTCGCCAGGCCGAGATCCAGCTCTTTGCCCTCGTCGATGGTCTTTTTCAGCGCCTTATACGTCTCCTTGGGCAGTCTCTGCCGCATGACAGTATCGTTGAAGACCATGGTGCCGAACATTTCCGGGATGGTTGACATGGATGCTCCTCCTTCAAAAACAGGGGTTCGTTTTCTGCGGGGCGTTTCCCCGCTGTCAAAAGATAGAAAGCGCCGTAGGGATAGCCCTACAGCGCCCTGCTGCTTCATTTGTATTATATGCCTCGCACGGCCGATTGTCAAGAAAAAACAGGCTTTTTTTCAGGATTTGTGAAAGCAGATCCCGTCGGGGAGCGAATCACTTTTTCTTTTTGCACAATGCCATAAAGGCGCCGGTGCATTTCAAAGAGCATTTCGGCCGCATGTCTATCCTACAGAGTGCGTTCCCGGTGCGGCGCAGAATGTTTTTTTGGATATCTGCATAAAAAATTGCCTTTCAGTCCGAAAGACTTCTGCTCTCTTTTTCGATGTTTTTTCTTGCGAAATGGAAAAAACGCGTGTATAATTTAAGATAAAGAAAAACCTCATACCTGTAGATTAGGAGGAACAAATATGGATTCCAACGTTCGTCCCGAAACCATGGAACGCATCACTACCCCCGAGCTGGCCAACGCTTTTATCGACAAGCAGGTTTCTGCTGTCCGCGCTCAGGTCGGCGACAAAAAGGTTCTGCTGGCTCTGTCCGGCGGTGTTGACTCTTCTGTTGTTGCCGCTCTGCTGATCAAGGCCATCGGCAAACAGCTGGTCTGTGTTCATGTAAACCACGGTCTTATGCGCAAAGACGAGTCTGAAAGCGTCATCAAGATGTTCAAGGACGGTCTGGACGCCAACCTGATCTATGTGGATGCCACCGATCATTTCCTGAACCTGCTGGCCGGTGTTTCTGATCCCGAGAGTAAGCGCAAGATCATCGG
>JAFQND010000061.1 GCA_017396055.1 Oscillospiraceae bacterium | reverse complement strand
GCCTGACCGGGAGAAAGGGTCTCGTCGGGGTTGAGGCACCAGATGCCTTCCATCAGTCCCTGACGGCGCAGTACCTCGTGGACACCGGCAATACAGCCGGCGAAATTATGGGCCGTATCGAAAAAGGCGCTGTTGCAGTCGGTGACCTGCGCCGCAAGGGTCAGCCATTCGGGATCGACTCTGCCGGAGACCGCCTCGGCTTTCAGCCGCTCGAAGATCTTGACGACGGTATTGGTCCAGACCGCCCAGTGACCCAGCAATCCGCCCACAAAACGAACTTCCCGGCGCTCGCCCTGCTCCTCAAAGACATAGGGCGTGATCAGGTCGGTGATGATCGAATCATCATTGCCGGTATAGAGGGCGATCTCGTCCCTGCGGGAAGAGAAGGCGACGGCTCGCGCCACGTCGAGGGTCAGATAACGGTTGAAGGGTGCCGCCTTGATGGCGACGACGTTTTCGGTCTCGCAGACCCGGTGCCAGTAATCATAGCTGAACACTCTGCCGCCCACCGAGGGCTGCAGGTAAAAACCGACCACCGGCAGCACAGCCGCAACTTCGGCGGTGCGCCTGACCAGATAATCCTCGTCAAAGGCCGAAAGTCCGCCGGGGCTCAAAAGGGCTGCGTCATAGCCGATGGAAGCGGCAAGCTCTGCCTCACGGACAGCCTGCTCGATGGGGCCGCAGGCGCCTGCCACCAGAATAATGGTCTTTCCGGTCTTTTCTTCGAATTTCTTTGCCTCTTCATAGGCCACCCGGAGCACCGGCTCGAGCAGGTTCACTTCCGGTTTTCTGATTTCGAACTGGGTGGTGTGTACTGCCACCGCAAGACCGCCGACACCGGCGTTCAGATAATAGCGGATCAGCCGGCGCTGGGCTTTTTCGTTGAATTTCCGCTCTGCATCAAGACAGAGGGGCGTCGCGGGGATCACGGTGCCCGCTTTCAGCAGGGCAAGGGCGTTTTCTCTCATGGTATTTCTCCTGATTATATGAAAGTGAATTCATGACAATATATTCTGGATAGGCGATCTCCCGGGAAAAATATTGTCGGATATTAAAATATTGCCAGCAATTTCGGTACAGATTGCAGCCCTGTTTGGTTGGGGCTTACTTCACTTTTATTGGACGATAAAAGTGAAGCGAAAAGCGTCTCGGGGATTTCCTCCCCGATCCCCTCCTACACGGGCTACACTTCGGAATTCGATAGTTGCTCCCCGCGTTCCCCACACATTCGCTAACGCGAATGACTTGGCAAGAATGCAATGCATTCTTGCAGACTAAGCCCCGCAGGGGCGTGTCGAAGCCGCGCGGGTCACGCTGCGGATACCTGCACGGTTCGTTGCGCGTATAATCTCGTGCGTTCTTACTGTTACACTTTTGCCCTACGCCCGACCTGCCGGTCGTGCGACACTCCTATTGACAAGTGCAACTGAAAACTGAAGACTGACAACTGAAAACTGAAAACTTAAAACTTACCCGACCGCTCTTCGAAATGGGTGGGCTTGTTGAGGGTTCGGCCGCCGCTCTGCAGCCATTCGGCCTGCCAGCGGATGAGGGTCTTCAGCGAGACTTCGGGATAACCGAAAAGCTCCATGCATTTTGCGGCGTTGTTCAAAAGGGCCTTTTCGCCCGGTTCGCCCGTAAAGACGGGGGCTTTTCCAAGGGCTTTGCCCAGTTCTTCGGCCGCAAAGCGCACCGAAACGGTCTCGGGGCCGGTGACATTCAGATATGCCGCGGGACTTTCGGCATGAAGCAGTGAGCGGATAGCCGCCTCGTTGGCATAGCCCTGCCAGATGCAGTTAAAGGCGGGGGTGGCAAGGTCGATGGGCTCTTCTGCCAGAATTTTCGAAGCGAGGTCGTACAGCACGCCGTACCGCAGGTCGACGGCGTAATTCAGCCGGTACATCAATACCTTTGTGCCGAACTCGCGGGCAGCCTGTTCAAAGACCCGCTCTCTGCCGAGACAGCTCATGGCATACTCGCCGATGGGCGAAACGGGGACGTCTTCGCTGCAGCCGCCGGTGGAAGGCTCCACCATAGGATAGACGTTGCCGGTGGAGAAGACGGTGATATTGGCGCCCTTGAACCGTCTTGCGACCAGAGTGGGCAGCGAGGTGTTCATGACCCAGGTGGCAGATGCATCGGCGCCGGTACCGAATTTCCGGCCGGCCATATAGATGATATTTTCGATATCGGGCAGCTTTTCCAGCGCGCCGTCTGCGAGCAGGTCGGCGCTGATGGTCTCAACACCGTTGTCCTCCAGAAGCTTTACCGCAAAGGGGTCAGAGAAACGGGATACGGCAATAACACGTTTGTCCACGCCGGCAGCGGTCACTGCGTTTTTGGCCAGTACCGCAAGGGTCGGGCCCATTTTTCCGCCTGCACCAAGGATCATGATATCGCCTTTCAGCTTTTTCATATCCGCCACAAGGCCGGCAGAAGGGGTGGTCAGCATTTTATCGAGAGTTGCTTCGGTCCAAGCCATCATATTCCCTCCGGATCGTCAGTTCTTTTTTCTTATCATAACACTTTTCGGCACAAAAGTAAAACAAAATACCCGGCCTTTCAGCCGGGTATTCTGCAACTATGAAAAAGATCTTGCTGTCAGGGGAGTATTGCTCAGGCGATCCAGACGCCGTCAGCGTCCACACGGTAACCGTCGGGAGTAACACCGGAGGTCATCATGGTGCCGTCGGCCTGCATGTAATACCATTTGCCGCCGGAGAGGACCCAGCCGCTCTCGACCTTGGCACCGGAGGTGCCGAAGAAGTACCATTCGCCGTCTTCATACAGCCAGCCGGTGCGCATAGCGCCGGAAGCGTTCAGGTAGTATTCCTTGCCGTCGGTGTCGGTGATCCAGCCGGTCTCCATGATGCCGTGCTCGTCGGAGTGATACCAGGTACCGGTGGAGTCCTTATACCAGCCGGTGGCGGCGGTGCCGTCTGCGGTACCGTATACCCACTCGCCCTTGTCGTTCTTCTGCCAGCCCTCATCCAGAGCGCCCTCGTCGGAGATGGCGACGACATACTGGGAAGCATCCTCAACGGGCAGAGTCACAGAACCGTCCTTGTTCACGGGAACAGAAGTGACAAACTCCAGCTCGCCGTCAGCGTTGACTGCATAGATATCGGCGGCCTTGCCGGCATTGTCCTTGTCGGTATCAACGGTCAGAGAAGCCTTGACGCCGTTGGTTTCAAAGGTCTTGCTGACTTTGACGGTCAGTGCATCGTCAGCCTCGTCGGCGACCTCTTCTGCTGCCTCGGGCAGTTTACCGGTGGTGGTGACGCGCAGACTCAGAGCGGAGGTATCCTCGGGGATGTCGGTGCCTTCGATCTCCCAGGTGCCCTTGTTGGTCTCAAAGGTAACGGTGGTGTCGGTGCCGGCAGCGGCATCGATGACCTTGCCGGGAACGGTGGAAGCGCCGTTCATGTCGATGACGACCTTATCGGAAGTCTCGATCTCATCGGTGATCTCGCTCCAGCCGTCGGAATCGCCGGTGGAGGGGGTGGGAGCGGTGTAGTCATCACCGGGTGCAGGGATGGCAGGGGTGCCGCCCAGACCGGGATCTTCAGGGTCTTCAGGATCTGCGGGGGTGTCAGGATCCTCGGGATCTACAGGAGTGTCGGGATCCTCAGGGTCTGCGGGGGTATCGGGATCCTCGGGATCTACAGGAGTGTCGGGATCCTCGGGGTCTGCGGGAGTGTCAGGATCCTCGGGGTCTGCGGGGGTGTCGGGATCTTCAGGGTCTGCGGGGGTGTCGGGATCTTCCTCTGCGGGCTCGCCTACTACCCAGTAACCTTCTTCTTCGACTGCCTCATAGCCCTCAGCAATATAGGCTGCGTCGGGTGCGGCCTTGAATTTACCGCCGCTGATAAAACCGGTCATTTCGCCGTAGCTGTAAGCGCCGCGTGCGCCGTTGAAGGTACCGCCGGTGATGGAAACATTCTCGACAGGGGTCTTGAGCGAACCGCCGGTGAAGGCAAAGTCGCCGTTGAAGATACCGTCCTCGACGGTGATATAGGTCTCGGCGAAGCTGTCGCCGTAGGTATAGGAGTAAACGACCATGTTGTACTCTTCATCGGTGGAGGTCAGAGTACCGCCGGTAACGGTCAGGGATGCCTTCTTCTCTGCGCCTGCAGAGCCGGGCAGCTGGATCCAGACAGCGCGCTTGCCGGTGACTTCGCCGCCTTCGATGGTGACGCTGTTTTCGTTCTTGGTGCTGTTGGCAAACTGACGGATGGCAAAGTTGTTGGCTCTGTGAATGACAGTGCCGTCTTCGATGATGACGATGGCGTCGGCATTGCCGGAGTTGTTGTCGATGGCATAGCATGCGCCGCCCTCGGTGGAGTTTTCAATGGTGCCGCCGGCAACGGTCAGGATACCGGCGTTGGTGATGGTGTTGTTGGCATAGGCGGGGAAACCTGCTGCCCACTCGGTATCGGGTTTGGAGGCGACGGTGGTGATGACGCCGGTGCCCTCTTCGGAATGGTCCTCGATACGCAGATCGCCCTTATTGACGATGGTGGCGGAGGACTTGCCCTCGGCAAAGGCAGCGGACAGTTCATAGCCGTTCAGGTCGAGGATGATCTGGTCGTCGGCATCGATGGTCAGCGAGCTGCCCTGCAGGATAACGTCTTTGAGCAGGGTGACGGTGTCGCCCTCTTCGGCGAGATCAACGGCTGCGTCGAGGGTCAGGCAGTATTCGCCTTCGACCATGGCTTCATAGGCCTCGGCGTCCAGTTCGACAGCCCAGAAGGTGCCGTTGTCCACGGCTTTAAAGCCCACGGGAACATAATTGGAGGGGTCTTCGGTAAAGGTGCCGCCGGTGACACAAAGGGCGATGCCCTCGCCGGTCTGACCGTCATAGATGGTGCCGTCATAGTGGCCTTCCAGAACGTTGATGGTGGTGGGGTCCACATCAAAATCGGGGTCTTCGTCCTCGTCAGAACCGTCATATGCGCTGCACATAAAGAGAGACTGATTCTCGCCGTTTGCAGTAAACTCGGAATTGCCGTCGATGGTCAGTTCGATGTCGTTGCCCTCGAAAACAACGGTGCCGAAGAGATAGTCGCCGGCAACGTTATTGCCGGTCAGGGCGGAGTCGGTGATCTCAACGGTGGAACCGGCGGAGTCTTCCTTCATATAAAGGGCAGCCCATGCCTCCAGAGAGGAGTCCTCGATGGTGATGTCGGACTGTACCCAGACGATCATGGCATAGTTGTCGCCGGAGCCTTCGTGTTCCACGGTACAGCCGGAGACGGAAACGGTGGTGCCGTCGTCAGAGCCGCCGATGGTGATGGGCTGAACGCTCGAGCCGGTGGTGATCAGTTCCAGATCTTCCAGTTCAAGGTCAACGGCGGTGCGGGTGTCGACACAGCGCTTGACAGCGGTGATGGTGCCGTTTTTGATGGTGGCGTCGGCATAGACCTCAAAAGCTTTCTGGGTGGTGGAGGTGACTGCACAGCCGTTCAGGTCAAGGGTAATGGCGGTGTTGATGTCGATCTCTTCGATCTCGGTGCTCTGTAAAAGGGTGATGGTATCGCCCTCTTTGGCTGCATCAAAAGCGTCCTGCAGCGAGGCAAAGGTGGTGTCGCCGATCGAGGCGATGCTGCCCACGGCCATGGCATTCATGGGGAAAGCCAGCGCGGAAAATGCCATTGCGCCGAAGAGCGAGAGCGACAGCAGTTTCTTCATTTTCATATTTTTCTTCCTTTCTTCAGGTGGAATGGGGCTGCGGATCGGTTATCTTTGGTTACATTTTGATTTAAATTACATTTTCTTAACCGTTGTTGTAATTATAACAGGTATTTTACCGCTATGCAATAGGCAAAATTGACAAAGTTCACCTTTCCGATAAATTTTTTGGCCGGGCTGGCCCCTCTGCCGGAGGCACTCCCCCTTGACAGCACCGCGGATTTGTGCTAGAATATGATAGCTTGCTAGTCTCGGCGAGCAAGTTTGTCGCGCCTGATCGGGGCGTAGCTCAGTTTGGTAGAGTGCTTGGTTTGGGACCAAGATGCCGCAGGTTCAAGTCCTGTCGCCCCGACCATTTTCTCTATGACAGCATTGATACGCTGGTTTAGCTCAGTTGGTAGAGCAGCTGATTTGTAATCAGCAGGTCGGGGG
>JAFQND010000060.1 GCA_017396055.1 Oscillospiraceae bacterium | reverse complement strand
CTCCGTCTGATCGACTTTGACCGTTATGATTTCGGTGACCCCTGGGAGGATTTCCAGCGCATTCCCTGGTCGGCACAGGTCTCGCCCTTCTTTGCCACCGGTATGGTGGACGGCTATTTTGACGGCAATGTGCCCGATGAATTCTGGCAGCTTCTGGCCATGTACACCTGCGCCAATACTCTCGCCACCGCTGCTTGGGCTGTTTCCTACGGTGAAGAAGAGATCGCAAGAGTGACCGAACTTGCCGACAGTGTCTATGACTGGTACGACGGCATGGAGAAGGATATTCCTTCCTGGTACAGAAAGCCCTGAGCCATGGAGTACACCCATAAAGTTCCGATCGACAAAGGCTGGTCGGGTGACCGGAAATTCTGTGTGACCGACTCCTGCGGCACAAAATATCTCCTGCGTATCTCGCCGCCCGAGCGGACAGAATTCCGCAGAAAAGGATTCGAGCTGCTCAAAAAGGTGGACGAACTGGATGTTCCCATCTGCCGTCCGGTGGAATTCGGCGAGTGCGAAGAGGGTGCTTATACGCTTCTCACCTGGATCGACGGCGAAGATGCCGAAGAAGTGATCCCGACCCTTTCTCCCGGTGAACAGTATGCTTACGGTCTTGAGGCTGGGCGGATCCTCAAAAAGATCCATTCCATTCCCGCGCCGGCTGACCAGTCCCTCTGGGAACCCCGCTTCAACGCGAAAATGGACCGCAAGATCGCCATGCATCGCGACTGCCCCATCCAGTATGACGGCGGCGAAGCTTTTGTCGATTATATCGAGGCACACAGACATCTGCTGAAAGACCGTCCTCAGACCTATCAGCACGGCGATTTTCACATCGGGAACATGATGATCGCAGACGGGAAGCTTGTTGTCATAGATTTTGACCGGTTTGATTTCGGCGACCCGTGGGAAGAGTTCAACCGCATCTGCTGGTGTGCTCAGAAGGCACCGTATTTCGCATCCGGTCGGGTGGACGGCTATTTCGACGGGGAAGTACCCCTAGAATTCTGGCAGCTTCTGGCCATGTATATCTCGTCCAACACCCTTTCTTCGGTGCCGTGGGCGATCCCCTTTGGCGAAGAACAGATCGGTGTGATGCTCCGTCAGGCGAAAGAAGTCCTCGACTGGTACGACGGTATGAAGAAGGACATTCCTTCCTGGTATAAAAAGCCCTGTGAGAAGTGAGAAAATGGACAAGGAACTGAAAATTATTCTGGCTGTTGTCAGCATTGCCGTTGTCGTGACCGTGATTCTTTGGTTATGGCTGTCGGGAGCTGATATCAGCGGCATCGAGATCCACAAAGGGATCAGGCTCGGATAAAATTCCCGTTATATGAACACGAAAAAGCCAGACTGCCTTGTGCAGTCTGGCTTTTTCTTTATCGTTTCTTTTTGCGGAGGATGAACAGGACAACAGCGATGCTCAGCATCAATGCAGAACATCCTGCAATCAGGAGCAGGAGATTATTCCACTTCGGCTGTTCGCCGTATCTCTCAGCATATTTTTGGGATATCTCGGCATATTTTCGGGTGCATTTCAGGCAATTGGAACTATAATCTGCTGAACGGGGAAAATGCAGTTGTTTTGGCCCTTCCTCGCCGCAATAGCAGACTCCCCAGTGGTGGGTCAGGTCGGTACTCCATTTTTCGTTATACCGGTGTCTGTGAGGAGGAATATACAACTGTGCAACGTTCTGATAGATGGCTTTTTCACTGTTCGGATGGGAACGAATCATGAAACGTTTGTCATCACTGAAAAAGATATCATTGTAATTGGTGTCGGAAGGAGCTGTGATATCTATGGCATCTTTGCCGTAGAAAGGCAGAACATTAAAATCGCTCTTTGATTTGGTATAGGTGATACCTATCGCTTCTTTCGGACCGGTGAATTCTTTAACCTTGACGATTCCAGGATTTGCTATACCGAGATTAAAATCATTGCTTCTGACGATTGTGTTTCCGGTGATATTGACATAGGAACCATCATCTGAGGTGCGTATACCATAGCCTTCGTTGTTGGTGATCACAGTATCTTTCAGAAACAGGGAAGTGTAAATCGAAAGTGCCGATTTGCCTTTGTTTTTTCTGATTGTACAGTTCTCAAGTATAAGTCCGTATGGACCAGAATGATTGGTTTCTTGGACGTATAGAGCACTGCCGAATTCTGCTTCATTGCCAATGAGTTTTGTTCCGTTGAGCTGAATAGAAGCATGGCCACCGGCATGAATGCCGCCGCCCATAACAGCTTTATTACCGGCGATGGTACAGCCGTCG
>JAFQND010000059.1 GCA_017396055.1 Oscillospiraceae bacterium | reverse complement strand
TTCTGCCGCCGAAACGATCAGAACGCTATAAACTCGTTCTTTCAGACTCATTTTTGCTCCCCTCCTTTTTGGGCTGCTATTCAGCTTTATTTTTTCACCCAATTACTTTTTGTGTTCCTGATGTTTCGGATAAATTGGAATTTGCAGCACAAAAACCATGGCGTTACTTTTTATCTTTGTTCCAAAATTTGTTGCAGTGTAAAATAAGTATTGCATTGATAAAATTGCACAAAGCAAAAACAAGCCAAAGTATTTTGGGCGTTTCAACATCAAGTATTGCCAGTATTATAATTGCAATTCCACAAAGAATTCCTATAATTCCACTGATCAATCTCATCACTTTTTCCACTTGAATTTCTCCTCCAAATGCAGGTTTATCGTGATATAGTTTTTCGTTCGATAGGAACACAAAGTCAAATTGGGACTTTCTATTCTATGTTTCTTTGAGAAGGGTTCCGCTTACGGGAGACGCTCGGTGTATTTTCTGGCCAGAAGGGTGATGGCCTCGAAATTGCCTTCCTCAATGAGCTTTTTGTTTACGATGCCGGAGCCGACGCCGACGCCGCAGGCGCCCGCCTCAAGATATTCCGCCATATTGTTTTCATTGATGCCGTTGACCGCCAGAAATCTCACATGGGACAGGGGCGTTGCCACCGTTTTCAGATAGCGGGGACCATAAAAATCGATGGGGAACATCTTGACGAAATCCGCGCCCGCGCGGCTGGCTGCAGCGGCTTCGCTGGGGGTGATCGCACCGGGAATGGACACCAGACCCAGAGCCTTGGTCTCTTTGATGATCTCTTCACAGGTGTCGGGGGAGATGATGAATTTGCCGCCGGCCTCTTTGGTCAGCTGTACCTGTTTTCTGGTCAGGACGGTGCCTGCACCGATGGCCATTCTGTCGCCGAAATGTTTTGTCAGCATGGCGATATTCTCTGCGTTTTCCTCATCGGGGAGCTTTCCCGTCGCGTCATAGGTACATTCCATCACGCGGATACCGCCTTCGTACATCGCCTCTGCCAGAGGGATCAGCTTATCCTTTGCGACACCTCTGACGATCACAACGATTTTGCTCTTTTCAATCAATTCGATCGTATTCATATCCATGCTCCTTATTGGGCGAAATAGTCTCTGATATCTTTGATGAGCCCGTCCGTGTCGATCTTTTCCGGATAGGTGGCGTCCAGATCGATCCGGCGGCCATCCAGCCTGAAGTCTGCCATGCCGTGTTTTTCAAACCGGTCGGCGAAATATTCCCTGGTCATGCTTCTGTCCAGATCGTCTCCCTCCAGAGGCGGATACCGATCGATGAAGGTATGGCCCGGATGACGGACTTTTTTTGCGTCTCTGGCCACATATCGCTTATAGAGCACGTCGGGATCTCCGTTCAGGAAAACCGTCACACACCGGCAGCCGCTGCGGTCGATCATATCCTGTACCCTGCCGCTCATGGCGCTGTCGAAATTGTTCACGACGATCAGCGGCTGTCCCTTTGAGAGGACCGCCCCGGCACAGCGCAAAAGGATCGCATTGGCGGCCACGTCGAGGGCCCGCTTTTCGGTGAGATCACGGTAGCCGATGGTGTCAAACATCTCTTCTTTGATGTCGTCTTTTTCGAGAATGGGGAAGCCGAAGGCTTCAGAAAGTCTGCGCGCAAGGGTGCTTTTTCCCGTGGCCGGCATGCCCGCTATGATGATCAGTCTCATACGTTTTCTCCTCTTTGGATGTTCCAGAAATAGGTAAGGCTCTTTCTGAACCGTTCACACATCGCCGCATCGTTTTTGTCGATGGCGCTGCTGTCACAGATACGGGCATAATAGTCTTCGAACACTTCGTCCGTCATCTCAACGCCCACATCCGCCGCACAGCAGGGCATATGGTATTTTTTCATCAGACCCAGCAGGTATTCGTTGGCCTCTTCTTCGCCGTTATAGTGATTCTGCAGCAGAAGTCCCACACCGACGATCTCTCCGTGCAGGTAAGGGCGCGCAGTCTCGGGGAAGAGCCGCCTGGTCATCTCATAAAACTTGTGGGCAAGCGCCGTCTGGTTGGAGCCCCGGGCGATGCCGCTGATGACTCCCGTGGCAGCAATGACCGTGAAGATGACATTTTCAAACTCTTCGGTGATCTCGCCCTTTGCCATCGACTCGAGGCAGCCGGCAGCCTTTTCGGTGAGCAGTGAGAAAGAGCGTTTCGCCATGACATAGGCATAGTCAAGACCCATGGGATAGCTTTCGTCGCCTTCGCTGTAGCGGTGTTTGATCTCCACATATTTGGCGAGAGCATCAAACACGCCGGCGAGAAACAGGTTGGCGGGCTGTGCCGCAAGGATCTCGGTATCCGCGATGACCGCGTCCACTTCATATTCATAGTGATGGGTGCCCACCGTGCGCCCTTCTCTGGTATAGCAGACACTCAGCGGCGCATAGGAAGCGCAGGTCGCGCTGGATGTGGGGATATTGATCACCGGCAGCGCCGCATAATAAGCACAGAGTTTGGCGAAGTCCATAATGACGCCGCCGCCCGCGCCCACGATGACATCAAAGCCTTCTTTTACGGCATACTCCGCCAGAATTTTCGCGTCTTCATGATTGCAGGTGCCGTTGTGTGTATAAATCCCAAAATCGATGCCGGCTCCCTGCAGCGAGGCTGTGATCTTTTCTCTCGTGATGGCGACGGTGGTGTCATCGCCGATGACCAGGGGTCTTGTACCCACCCTTGCCACCTCATTGTGCAGTCTGGCGATATAGCCTTTTCCCTGAATATATCTTCCGCAGCCGATCCGGAACGACTCTTCGCGTATGGCCATTTTATCTCTCCCGGTTTCAGTAAAATTGTGCGCCTTTATTGACACACCCCCATTTTAATGCTATGATTTGGCTAAGTCAATAGGATTTGTTGAGAAAAAATTCAGATTTATTGCTTATGAGGGAGAGCCATGATATTCAACGCATATTCGGACAAAACGAACGGTCTGGGGGACATTTCCATCAAAAGCGCCGGCCATATCTTTGCCCAGCCCGGCCGCAGGATCAGCCGCCCGAACGGAAGGGATGACTGGCTTTTGTTTTATGTGGCCAAGGGCTGTGAGCGCTTCTTTTTTGATGTTCCCGCCGACGGCGGCGAAGGCTCTTTTGTACTCTTCAGGCCGCACGAAAAACAGGAACATATCTGTGTCGGGGAGAAAAAAGCCGAGTTTTATTTCGCCCATTTCACCGCGCCCGATGATTTTGATCTGATGGGTTTTGAGAGCTCCCGCCTGTATCATGCCCGTCCCGACACCGCGATCTGTGATCTTTTTACCGATATCATCACCGAACTTCAGTCCAAACGGCCCCACTATGAGAAAATATGCGCGGCAAAACTGTTTGAGATCATGATCAGCCTCGCCCGGAAGGAGATCGATGAAGCCGCTCCCTACGGCCGGTACGGTTCTCTTATCTTTTTTGTGATCCAGACGATGAATACGAAATTTTACGAAAACTCCACGCTGGAAGACTATGCCCGGATGTGCCGGATGAGCAAATTCCATTTTCTGAGGGTGTTCAAGGATATCACCGGCCAGTCGCCCATCGAATACCGCAACGGCATCCGCATGGAACATGCCCGGTATCTGCTGGAGGAGGAAGATCTGTCGGTCAATGATATCGGCAGCAGGATCGGTTATTCTTCGCCCTCCTATTTCTGCGATGCCTTCAAAAAAGCCTTCGGGATCTCGCCCATCCAATATCGTCAGAAGATCAAAGAAGGCCGGTGACCGCCGCGGGGCAAAGGCTCGCCAAGGCGATGCTGAACATGTGACACCATCAAAAAACCGGCACCTGAAAAGATGCCGGTTTTGTTATCGCTTTTTATCTTTTTGCGGACCGGGGCGAAAATCAGATCCCCTCGGCCTGCCGGATGGCTTCCAGGGTATATTCCGCATTCAGCCGGGGCTGATCACAATATTTATCGAACATACCCACCAGAACACCGTCTCCCCGTTTTATGGAGGCAAAAGCTTCGTTAAAGGCGGCTTTTACCTGCGCCTGGTCTGCACAGCGGCGGCCGGCGCCCAGAATCTTCAGCGCAATGGCAGGCGCAGAAAGTTCACGGATCACCGCATACATTTTCGGAATATCGCTGTCTTCAAACCGCTCACCGGTGGGATTTACATCGTGGGAACGATCCGGCTGGGTCAGATTGTAAACAGACGCCATATAGTAGTCCGGCCGGAGGTTATGCTCTTCTGCCCATGCCAGGACTTCAGGGAAATGGGCGCAGATACCACAGGGAACATTCTTACGGCGGATCTTGTCCAGCAGTCCCTCCAGGCGGTCCAGCATACCGGTCATATACAGTTCGTCTGCCAGCTCACCGTGAATACATACTGCGGCAGGATTATATGCCATCATGGCATCCAGTTCCTCATCGAAGGTGGTCAGATTTTTGCCGGTGGTTGCAAGCCACAGTAAGCTGCCGCCGGCAGCGCGGTAACGTCCCAGCAAACCCATAATGGGCTGATTGCCGCGGGACTGTACGGCATTGATGCCTGCTTCCTCACAGCGGCGCAGCATGGCAAAGGCCTGCTCGTCCGTAAAATAGGCTTTCATATCTGCATCTACTTCCGGAGTCATGTGGGACTTGCCGGTAAAGGGATTGCTTCCCGCGATCAATCGGGTAATATCATGATCTCCGATCTTCATAGTTGGCAGCATATATTTGACCTCACTTATTGCAATATTTATTATTATTTTATCCCGCCCTGAATACCTTGTCAATGCTGGATTTTTCTTTTCTGTTTTCCTGAATTTTTCTGTCCGGTTCCCGCTGCAGTTCTGAGGTATTCAGCATACGCCTTGCCATATGGAAAACGAATTGTACTTTCAGAAAAAGTATGCTACAATAATTTCAGCAGTTCTTTGATATTGAACGTGAAGGGAAGTCTTGATATGAGAATCGGTTTTGGCGGCATTTCTCACGAAACAAATACATTCTCTGTTGTGAAAACCACAACAGAAGCCTTTAAAAACGACCGTTATACAGAAGGTGAGGAGACCATCCGCACCTTTACCGGTACCAGAACCTATACCGGCGGTCTGATCGATGAAGCCGCTGCTCTGGATATTGAACTGGCTCCCGCACTTTCCACCATAAAAGGTCCGTCCGGCATCATTGTCAGAGATTGCATCGAAACTCTGCGGGACACACTGGTGGCAGGCCTTGAAAAGCTGCATGCCGACAAGCCTCTGGACGGTATCGCGCTGACGCTTCACGGCGCCGGTACCGCCGAGGAATACCCTGACATTGAAGGCGAGATCCTCCGGAGTATCCGCGATGCTTTCGGCCCGGATATGCCCATCGGTGTGGTTCTTGATCTGCACGGCAATATCACCGATACCATGATGAAAAATGCCGATATTCTGATCGGCGTCAAGGGTTACCCTCATGTGGATGAATATGAACGCGCCCGGGATATGC
>JAFQND010000058.1 GCA_017396055.1 Oscillospiraceae bacterium | reverse complement strand
GCCATTTCACAGATGATCAGATCAGAGGGCTCGTTTTTGGCGATCTCGGGGAAGTCGGCAGCATCCTGATAATGCAGGTCACCGGTGAAGACGACGCGTTTGCCTTCAGCTTCCAGAATCAGAGAGTAGGTGGGTTTGCCGGCTGCTTCCATATGGCGGGTGGGCACAGCGGTCACCTTCAGCACACCGTCATCATAAAAAGTACCGGGAGTGGTCAGCTTCATCTGCAGGCGGGATTCATCCAGAGGAGAATCGGTCACTTCGATGATCTTTTTGAAAGCCTCGATGCCCTCTTCGGTGGCCATATAGGTCACAAAGGAAGAGGTACGATAATACCAGTTTGCAAGGCTCAGCATTCCCAGCATACCGAGAGTATGGTCGCCGTGAATATGGGTGGTGAAAACGGCTTTCAGACGATCATAGCTGATGCCCTCACGGATCAGCAGGTCGCCGGTAGGAGCACCGCCGTCGATCAGATAGACTCTCTCGCCGATCTCGACCATTGCAGAGGAGCAGAAGCGGTCGGCAGCGGGAACACCGTGGCTGGTACCAAGAAACGTGATTTTCATGGAAATGCCTCCTTAAATCAGATAGGTTTCGCCGTCGCTGACAGCGATGATGGGCATGGGATAAGTTCCTTGTGCCGCTTTGATCGCAGCGCATTTTTCATCGTAGTCCCAGCAGACATGATTAAACAGCACCTTTTTTGTCGGACAGCTTCCCAGAAGCGGCAGCATCACATCGTGATCAATATGGGTCATCTCACAGACGATCAGATCAGAGGGTTCCTCGCGGGCGATCAGCGGGAAATCGGCTGCGTCCCCGTGATGCAGGTCACCGCTGAAGAAGACACGTTTTCCTTCTCCCTCGATCATATAGGCATAGGAGGGATAAGGCTGACAATGAGCGGTGGGAATGGCGGTAACCGTGATATTTTCGTCGGTATAGATCACGCCGGGTCTCGCTTTTTTCAGGCGGATACGGTCTTCGTGGAAGACCTTGTCCATGGAGAGGATCAGCTCTTTCAGCGCGGCGATTCCCCTGTCCTCAGCAAGGAAAACGTCCATATCACAGCCGGTATAATGCCAGCTGCAGACACTGCAGAGAGAAAGAAGTCCGAAAGTGTGGTCGCCATGCATATGGGTGGTAAAAACGCCTTTGAGCCGTTCAAAAGGAATACCCCGGACAGTCATCAGTTCCAGCACCGGTGCGCCGGCATCGATCAGATAAACACCGTTTCCGCATTCCAGCATGGCGGCACAGCTATTGCAGTCGGGAGCGGGAAATCCCCCTCTGCCGGCACCGAGAAAGGTCAGCTTCATGGGATCATTCCTTTCAGATCGTATAGCTGTCGCCGTCATCGGGAGCGATGACTTTCATCGGTGCAGTCTTTGCGAATTCTTCTACCGCCGCAAGGGTCTCCTCAACGACTCTGCCGCCTACATGATTGAAGAATACCTGTTTCGCCGGGCATTTCTCAATGATCGGGAAGATGTGATCGGTGGTGAAGTGACAGAGCTCACAGATAAAGGCATCGGAGGGTTCTTCCAGTGCAATAACAGGGAAATCAGGTGCATCGGGACGACGCAGATCACCCGAGAAGATGACGCGCTTGCCCTCGCCCTCGAATACATAGGCATAGGAAGGATAGGGCTGGCAGTGAGCGGTAGGAATGGCGGTAACGGTGACATTCTCATCGCGGTAAAGAACACCGGGCTCAGCCTTTTTCAGGCGGATGCGGTCCTCGTGGAAGACCTTGTCCATGGCAAGCACAACTTCTCTGAAGGCGGCAATACCCCGCTCTTCGGTGAGGAAAACATCAAAGGAACAATCAGTATAATGCCAGCTGCAGGCGGTGAGAAAAGCAGGCAGACCGGCAGTGTGATCACCGTGCATGTGAGTGATGAAAACACCTTTGACCTTTTCAAACGGAACCTCCAGACGGGTCATAAGATCCAGAACAGGTGCGCCGGCATCCAGCAGATAAATGCCGTCCCCGCACTCGAGCATGATGGCGCTACAATTACGGGTAAGGGTGGGATAACCGCCCTTTCCGGTACCGAGGAAGGTGATCTTCACAGTATTTGCCTCCTTAAAGGATATCAGACATTGAAGCGGAACAGAACGATATCGCCGTCCTGCATGACATATTCCTTGCCCTCCAGACGGACAAGGCCTTTTTCCTTGGCTGCAGCCATGGTGCCGCAGGCCATCAGGTCATCAAAAGCAATAACTTCAGCGCGGATAAAGCCCTTTTCAAAGTCGGTATGGATCTTGCCGGCGGCCTGGGGAGCTTTGGTGCCGCGGGTGATGGTCCACGCGCGGACTTCGGGTTCGCCTGCGGTCAGATAAGAGATCAGACCCAGCAGAGAATAGCCTTCGCGGATAATACGGGAAAGGCCGCTCTCTTCCAGATTCAGTTCGGCGAGGAATTCCTTCTTCTCTTCATCAGTCATGTCGGAGATCTCTTCCTCCAGACGGGCACAGATGGGAAGAACGGCAGCGTGTTCGGCATCGGCGATCTCTTTGACAGCCTGATACTGAACGTTGTTTTCATAACCGCCCATAAAATCCTCTTCGCACATGTTGGCGGCATAGATGACAGGCTTGTTGGAAAGCAGAGGAGTCTCGCCCAGCATGGCGCGTTCATCGTCAGAGAAGGGATAGCTGCGGGCGGAGTTGCCCTCTTCCAGATGGGCCTTCAGCGCTTCGAGGAACTGCAGCTCGGCAATATATTTCTTGTCGGCGCGGGCCAGCTTCTGGGTCTTGGCGATACGGCGCTCGAGAATCTCGATGTCAGAGAAGATCAGCTCGAGGTTGATGGTCTCGATATCACGGGCAGCACCGATGGTACCGTCCACATGGATAACATCGACGTCCTCAAAGCAGCGAACGACATGAACAATGGCGTCTACCTCGCGGATATTGGAGAGGAACTTGTTGCCCAGGCCCTCGCCCTTGGAAGCGCCCTTTACCAGACCTGCGATGTCGACAAACTCCAGCACAGCGGGGGTGAACTTTTTGGGGTTGTACATCTCAGCCAGTTTGTCCAGACGGGAATCGGGTACCGATACGACGCCGACGTTGGGTTCGATGGTGCAGAAGGGAT
>JAFQND010000057.1 GCA_017396055.1 Oscillospiraceae bacterium | reverse complement strand
GGGGCCGGGTATACAGCCGCCGGGACATTCGCGCACGCAGGCCATACACTTGCGGCAGAGAGGTTCTCCGTCATAAATTGGGTCAGGTTCAAGCTCCGCATTGGTAAAAAGGAATGCCACCCGCTGCAGCGGCCCGAACTGGGGCGTCAGCAGCATCTTGCTCCAGCCGATTTCCCCCAAACCGCAGACGACCGCCGCAATTCGAAAACTGAACTGCAGATCGGGCGCGATTTTCCCCTCTCCCACGGGTACCGTATACTGCCCCGTACGGGGGTGGGAGGTCTTGATCTTCTCATGCTCAAAGGCTTCGATCTTCTCTTCGGGAGAGATGGTGTTTCCCGGAGATCCGTCCATATCGCTGACAACGCCTCTTGCGCCGGTGTTGCGATAGACAAAGGCTTCGTAGCCCTCGTCCTCAATGATCTTGCCTACCTGGTAAAGAACAGCAGGGGCAAAGATCTCGTTGATACCGCCATAAGCCATGGAAGGATACTGATAAAACTGGGTGCCTTCCTCGATGCCGCGCTGTACACCGCGGGGAATGCGGAAAACAAAGCCGATAACGCTTTTTGCTTCAGGAAAGAGGAATTTCGGATTCATCTCATCGGGAGCACCGGCAAGACGGGAGATCGGCGCGATGCCGCAGAGATCAGCGCCGGCGGCAAAAGCGGCTTCCTTGATCATTTTGCTTGTAAGCATAGGAACATCCTTTCGTCAAAGACTATCCGGAAGACGGACAAGAGCTTTTTGATAAGCCTCGCTGCAGATACCGCAGGAGATACAGTTTTTTGTACAGCGAAGACGTTTTTCACCGAAGTCAGCGGGCAGCAAACTGTTTTCCAGAAGATCGGGATAAAACAGCGCGGTATGATCCGGTTCAAGAAGACCGGGAAGACTGCCGACGGCATGTCCCACACAATAGGAACGAAGGATCCGGACAGGATCGCGGCTGACACGGGTGGCGAGCTTGACCGCCGGGAAAAACTCCTCATAAAGATGGATATCCTCGGGGCGGATGAAACTCACATTTTTCAGAATCGCTTCTTTCCTGCGGGCAACATGGTCCCGGCAGATACCCGGGAAATCATAGGCATTGTCCATGGCAGCGATCTCCTGCTCATGAGAGACGAGATTATCGTGAAAAGTATGAGCGGAACAATTATCAAGACAGCCGCTGTTGGCCAGGGCGAAAAGCGTTTTTCCATTCGCCGCGCACCATTTCCGCATCTGAAGAATCGTATCAAGGCTGCGGTTTTTCTCGCGGGCAATATAGTATTCGTCGAAATAATCGGCAATGTATTCCATTCCCTCAACGGTACCGATGCCCATATTGACCGACGCACGAACTTTCAGATCAGGAAAATTGGTTTTGACAAATTTAGCGATCAGCGGAGAAGCGGTGGTCACCGATGAAAGGCCGAACCGGGAAGCGA
The DNA here is from genome assembly GCA_017396055.1 of Oscillospiraceae bacterium. Lineage (GTDB taxonomy): Bacteria > Bacillota > Clostridia > Oscillospirales > Ruminococcaceae > Faecivivens. The sequence goes on along the minus strand of JAFQND010000057.1, from coordinate 1,787 downwards.
TACTGTCAACGGTAAAACCGATCCCGTTGAAAAAAGCTCTGGATTGGCTGTCTTTGCCATAGCAGTTGCCGTTAAATAGAATGTTCAGAGCAATGCCTTCGTCCGAAAGTCTTTGAAGATCGGCGGTCTGCTTTTCCAGGATCTCCCATTCGGCCAGGCCGTCAGCCTGTGCTGTTCCTCTTCCACTGGCAAAACTGCCCCAGGAAAAATAGACTTCATAGATATGATCTTTCTGCCGGATGATCTCTTCAAGAAAGGCATCGTTGGGCCGCACGGGAAGGCCGGGCATAAATTTCACGAAGAGCTCTCCTTTCAAAATATATTCTGCATCTTGATTATACTCCCCTTCAACGCTATAATAAATAGAGAAACAGAAACGAAAACTTTCAAAAACAAAGATTCTATCCAAAAAGGGGACATCGCTATGAATGGACCGCGGATCCTTCCCTTTATCCGGTTTGCGGATAAGATCACCACTTTAAGAAACACCGGTGCAGTCCGTGCTTACGATTGCCGGCTGCTTTATTGTCTGAAAGGAAAGGGAACCCTGACTCTGCAGGACGGTGCACATCCGCTCCTTCCCGGTACCCTCTGTCTCTACCCGTCCGGTACAAAATACCTGCCTGAGAGTGATAAAGACGATCCGCTTGAAATGATCGTTCTGAACTTTGACTATTATGATGATCACGCCTGTTTCAGCGAACCCTTCGCGCCGGTAACCGAACGTGATTTCGCTGCCGAAAAAGTTATTGACAGCTGGAAAAGCACCGGTGAGGAATGTTTTATGATACCCCAGATCCTGTCCCTGCGGGAAACGGAAAGCGATCTGGTCCGGCTTGTGCAGGAATGGCGTGTCGCTAAACTTCATTATCGCGATATAGCCTCTTCCCTGCTCGCAGCGGTGCTCTATAAAGTTCTGCAGCATTCGGCTGTCAGTGCCGAAAGCGGCGAACGGGCAGATAATCTTTTGCAGTATATCCACAATCATTTTGCTGAGAGGCTGGACTATGATACTCTGGCAGAAGTTTTTCACTATCATCCCTATTATCTGAATACCCTGATCAAAGCCCGGACAGGTCAATCACTGCACCGGTATATCATGGGCTGCCGGATCAGAGAAGCATGCCGGCTTCTGGCTTCCACCGATGATCCGGTCGGCTGTGTCGCGCGGGCGGTTGGCTTTGAAAACAAAGATCACTTTTCAACCTGTTTTAAAAAAGCTATCGGCACTTCTCCGCTTCAGTACCGAAAAGGACATAATCTGTAAAAAATGTACCCGCTCCGGAAAACGGAGGGGTGTTTTTTGAAATACGCTTTCATATTCTATTCCTTCCGCCGGCCGCATATACTCTGACAAAACAACGGAGAAGGTGCGGAAATTGAACGGCAATGCATGGGAAAGAAGCGTACGATTAGCAGAATATATCATTGAACATCACTCCACCGTCAGGGCAACGGCAAAGGTCTTCGGCATCAGCAAAAGCACGGTACATAAAGATCTGACCGAGCGGCTCAGAAAAGTAAATCCGCAGCTTTATGATGAAGCGAGAAAGATCCTCGACCTGAACAAACAGGAGCGTCACATCCGCGGCGGTATGGCAACGAAGGAGAAATATCGGTCGAAACAAAACGGTCCGTATTGATTTTTCCAGCTTTTCTTGCTATACTGTAGCTGAGGTGATAAAGATGGCAAAAGATGATTTCGTCAAAAATTTTGAGAAAAAAGATTTTCAACCTCAAGCCCCCTCCGACTCGGCACAAAAAGTTCCGCTCGATGCTGACGATTT
>JAFQND010000003.1 GCA_017396055.1 Oscillospiraceae bacterium | reverse complement strand
GTCGTAAAGTATTCCTCATCCCTGACGACCGTACGCACCTCACATGCATCGATCTCTTCTGCGTTAAACTGCATATACATGCCGAAAACACCGTTCTCGGCATCATATTGATATTTCCACTCCCGCGAGTCGTAATACTCCCTGACGGAATCGGTCACATTGGTGACAAATCTCTTTCTGTCAGCCATTGAACTCCTCCTCATCCTCCGAAGGAGCAAGCCACTCCAGCAGTTTTTTCCAGAATCCTTTGCGCACAGGCGCCGTTCCAGCCGCCTCATGTTCATCTTCCCGGGCAGTTTCGGGCACAGGGGGCTCTGCCGAAGGTTCCTGTTTCTGAGGAATATCCAGTTCCACTTTCCGGATGGCATCGGCAGGCGAAACACCGCCGAACAGCATCTCCAGAAGTGCGGGACCATATCGGTCGCACATTCTGAACCCCACGTCGATATGACGCTCCAGAATACGCATATCCAGGTCGGCATCGCCGCACAGACAGGTATCTTTAAACTGAAGGATGCCGCCAACAGGATCCATTTCAAAACATCCCAGGATCATACCGTAATTGGCGCGGGCGATAAATTCCTCCGCCTCGGCACGTTTTTCCTTCGGTATTCTGATCGGAAAACGGGTAAAAGTCGTGAACCATTCTTCACCGCGCACCAGCGTGATCACCCGGTAAGCGTCCACACAGGTGGAACTGATCAGCATTCTGAAGGTATTTCTGACGGGATCGTATTCGTATTTCCAGTTCTGTTCATCGTAATAATCCCGGATCATCTCGGCCAGCGAGCTTTCATCCGGTTCTGCATCATACGATCCGGAAAAATCGTCCTCTTCGTCTTCCTCGGCTGAAGAGATCTCCTCAGAGGGCTGATAAACATCAGGCATATCCGGAAGCACAAAGCTCATGACCGGTTTTCCGTCGGTTTTCTGCACAGCCGAAAGAGCATCTTCAATCGGGGCGCCCTCATCCAGCACCAGATCCAGCGCAGGACCGTAAAGTCTGGCCATCATGGGGCCCAGGAAAAGAAGCGGCGCCAGTTCTTCTGAGGTGGGAGGGGTTTCCCCCGGAAGACGATGGACCTCAAAGCGGATATTTTTCTGTTTTCTGCTGACATGAAACTGTCCCGTGCGGATCAGCTTATGAGCCTGTGAGACAAATGCTTCGGCAGTTTCCAGCTGATCTTCTGTCAGCGGGCGAAGATCGGTCGTAAAGAAAATACCGTCGCTGCCCGCGGCAGCTTCCAGCGAGATCGTACCGCCTTCTTCATCGGAAAAACAGGCTGTCAGCCGCTGGGAAGCAAACTCCTGGGAAGCGGTCGAGACAACTTCATGAGGAATGCCGTTCTTGCTCAGCAGCCGATGAATAATATTCAAAGCAGAGGTCATACTTCTCCTCCTTCAAAGCCGTTCGGATATGCATACATTCTTCATTCCTGTTTTGACGGGATGACGCGGTTGTGGTATAATACATTCAGGTAAAACAGGCAGAGAATATTCCGGGATCATTCCGCGGGCCGCTCCGAATCTGTCTCTGATGGAAAAAAGGCAGCTGCGCCGGCATACAGATTTCATGCCTGCCGGACCCGACACTGCTTCAGGGCTAAAAAATAATAGTCCTTTTATAAATATACCACGAAAAAAAACCTTTATCAAGTCCCATCCCGTATTTATTCAACAAATATTCCCGTCAAATGACCTCGTTGAAAGGAGGATGCCCGTGCCGAAAGAAAATGCCGCTGCGCCCTGGCTTTCGCCGGTGACAGTTTTAAAAAATGTCGGACCCAAGCGGGCGGTCCTCTATGAAAAACTGGGCATCCGAACGGTGGAAGACCTGCTGCGCCATTACCCGAGAGGATATATCGACTATACCGACAGTCGCAGAGCAGAAGACTGGCTCGACGGCGACACCGCTGTCATCGAAGCAAAAGTGCTCCGCCGCCTGCCCCCCGCTCCCATCCGCAAGGGGCTGACCATCTATAAACTCACCGCCACCGACGGACTTGATCACCTGACGATCACGATCTTCAACAACGAATTCGCCTATTATGCCCTCAAAGCCGGCGAGACCTATGTCTTTCGGGGAAAGTTTTCCCGTATGGGCAGTCAGAAACAGCTGACCATGCTGACCTATGTCTCTCTCGAAGAGGCCGGTGTACAGCGCCCTGTCTATAATATGACAGAAGGGCTCGCCCCGGGCATGATCCTTCATAATATGGAGGAGGCGACCGAAAGATTCCTGCCGCTGATGCCCGACCCTCTTCCGTCGGATGTGCGAAAGAAAAAAGGGCTCATGTCCCTCACAGACGCTATCCGCACCATCCATTTCCCTGAGGATGCAGATATACTCGCCGCCGCAAAACACCGGCTCGCCTATGAAGAGCTCTTTACCGTTTCTGCAGCTCTGATGCTCCTCAGAGGCAGAGAACGCATCACCACCGAAGTTCTCATCGACTCCCCCCGCATGGAACCTTTTTACAAAAGCCTTCCCTTCTCCCCTACGGGAGCACAGAAAAGAGTTATTGGCGAGATCCTTT
>JAFQND010000056.1 GCA_017396055.1 Oscillospiraceae bacterium | reverse complement strand
TTTTTCTGCAGCCTCTGCGATCACACTGAGCTGTGCGGCGGTAACTTTGCCGTTTCCGGTCAGTACACGGGCACTGAAACAATCCGTGCCTTTGTTGTGCAGATAGCCGAGTCCCTTGACTCTCTTGATATCATCGGGGCTGATGGTACATGCCATATCGATTCCTCCAGTTATCGTCGAATGACGGAGTATTCTGTAAATATATTATACCACAAATGACAATCGGTGCAAAGATATTTTTTCTTCTATTGCAATTTCCCGCACAGCCCGCTATAATGGAATCAGAAAAAAATTTCTCCCGAAAGGAAATGCCATATGAAAAAACAGCCTGTACAGATGATGTGGAGCGACCGCAAGCGCATCCTCGGCATGCCCATCTCCTTCACCAAATACTCTCTGAGCGAAGACCGCGTTTTCCTGCAGACCGGCCTTCTGAACACCAAATTCGAAGAGCTCATCCTCTATCGTGTACAGGACCTGACTCTGAGCATCTCCCTCGGTCAGAGGATCTTTGGTGTCGGTACCGTGACCATTCACGCATCTGACCGCACCACCGCCCATCTTGAGCTGAAAAACATCAAGCATCCGATGGAAGTCAAAGAGATGATCCATACTCAGGTCGAAGCCATGAAAGAAGCCCGCCGTGTACGCCTCGGCGAGTTGATCGACGGCGACTATGACGAAGCCGACGACTGTGAAGACTGCGAATAAAACAACAAAAGACCGTGCATCTTTCCGATGCGCGGTCTTTTTCATTTCAGGAAACCGTGATGCGGATATCGCCTGTGCCGGTGGTGATTTTACAGCTGCCGCCGGAAATGTCTTCGGGAACAGTCGCTTTGCCCGTATCCGTGAAAGCTTCAAACATTTTTCCCGTCAGCAGTGAACCTGTAATATCACCGGTGTCGGTCTCCAGAACAATTTTATCTCCGTCACAGCGTTTCATCGAGATATCGCCGGTACTTCTGACAACAGAAAAACGGTCCGAAGCAATAACATCTTCCAAAAGATCATCGCCGGTGGAACCGGTCAGAACAAGTTCTTCACAGGAAACGCCGGTCAGCTTCCGGTCGCCGGTGCTTCTTGTTCCCGAAATGCTGCCGGAAACAGCGACATTTTCCAACCTGTCATCGCCGGTACTGCCGCTCATGACAAGATCCCCACAGGAAATATCGCTCAGCAGGATATCTCCTGTGCTGAGCGTGATATCGATCTCTCCCCCGCAGCAGACAGAAGTCAGAGAGATATCGCCGGTGCTGTTTTTCAGGACAAGACGCTCATATTCCTTTTCGGGGATCTGAACCGCGATCTTCGGGGAGCCGGTAGAGAGGAGCGTCACCCGCTCATACCAGGGAGTGTTCTTCTCACTGACCGTAAGAACGCCGTCCCGCACGGAAACGTCATACTGTTCTCCGGATGATTCGGTGAGCTTTACCCTGCACACTTCTCCCGAAGCTGAAGAGAGATCAATATCCGCCGTCCGTACATCGATCAGAATACTGTCAAAGGACTCGCTCACGGTGACTTCTCTTGTCTCATATTTCTTTATGATAAGTTCATCCGTCCCGCAGGAGGTAACGGTCAGCAGCAGACAAATTACCGTCGTGATCATCAGAAACCGCTTCCAGAGTGTTCCTTTCATCATCTTCTCTCCTTTTCCGTCAGCTGTTCTGTCAAGAAAACGATGCAGAGCATTCCCGGACTTCAAGTTTTGAAAAACACATCATCCCTCGTAAGGTTCGTCTTTCAGACAGAGATGTACAGCACCCATCTTGAAGGTGCCGGGCAGGGCAAGGATCTTCGGATTCGGGCCGGTATATTTCTTCATGGCATCGGCAAGTGCTTCCTCAAAGGTTGCGCGGGTCTTGAGTCCCATCGAACGGGCGATGCCGGGCTCCTGTGCGCCGACGATATAGATGGCAGAGGTGTTCATCTCGGCAATATGGCCGCAGCTCATCATCGAGAAGCCGTGGAAGGGATGGAACGCGTTGGCAAAACGATATTTGCGGATGTACTCCTCGTTGGTGGCGAAGTATTCGCCGTAGCGGTCCATATCGGGCAGCGTCTGCATATAGTCATGCTGGAACATCTCGTAAAGCTCGCGCAGATAGGGCCAGCGCTCGTCATGGAAATATCCGTTGCAGATGGAAGAACAGATGATGACACAGTTTTCCTTCATGACCCGCTTGTGGCGGATGACCTGCGCCGAAAGCGCCTGCATCATCTGAATGGGATTGGTGCCCATGCCGTCGCCGTAGTGGAAGTCCTGCGGCATACCGAAGACCATAATGTCGTATTTTTCCTCAGCAAAGGGAACATAAGTCCGCTTGTCGGCTACCTTCCAGGAAAGCGGCTGCATCTCACCGGCATAGCCGCTGAAGATGGCGATCTGACGGGAATAGGTATCCAGCACAGCATCACAGCAGAAGAAGGGATGTCCCATCATCTTTTCCATGTGACGGCCGATCTCGTCGAATTTGGTGCGCATCAGGCTGTGACCGGAAACAGGGGTAAAGTCGCCTCTGTGCATGACTTTGGGAACATGATGGGAAGCTATGCTCCGCCAGTGGGTGATACCGGTGGCACAGTGTTTATATCCGCCGGAGTAACCGCCATAGGGGTTGCCCTGGGTGTGACCGATAAGGATCGGGATATCACAGTCAAAGACATATTTGTTCATCAGAACGGGGTCACCGCGGTCAGTGGTGCCCAGATCGATCATATGGTCGGGGTCTTCGCTGTCGTGGCTGGTGATCTGACCGGAGTAATAGAATTCATTGAACAGCTCTTCGCCGAGGATCTTTTTCATCTCGGGAACAGTTGCACGGGGGTGCAGACCGTTGGAGAAGAGCAGCAGGATATCCTTTTTCTCAACACCCGCGGCATAAAGCTCCTCCAGAATGACAGTGATGGAAACTCTGCGGTGAGCGGTGGGCTGACAGCCGCCCTTGACGATGTCGGGAATGACAATGACAACGGTGCTGCCTTTATGGGCAAGCTCGGACAGGGGCTTCATGCCGATGGGATTGCGCACCGACTCGCGGGTCGCGGCGGCAAGGCTCTCCCAATCCTGCGGCAGACAGGCAGGGTCCGGTACAGTGGTACCGGGAATGAAAACATCGGTATTGTCGGGCAGTTCGGCATTCATCATGCCATGTCCGTATTCAAACTGAAGCTGCATAGTCGTTCCCCCTTAGCCGAGATAGGTGCGGATGATGTCGATGTACTGGTCGGGATAGAAACCGATCTCACCGGTGAACTGGGTCAGGGCGATCAGACCGCCGTCGATCTCATCGATGGAAGCAAGCATGCCGGCGTTGTCGGTCTTCAGACCGCCGCCGTAAACCACATCGGCACCGCCGGTGACTTCTTTGATCAGACGGGCTGCTTTGGTGATATAGGGTTTGTCGGCGGGAGTTTTGCCGGGGCCGATGCTCCAGACGGGCTCATAGCCGATGACGACATTTTCCATGTTCACGCCGTCAAGACCCAGCTTCAGCTGACGGGTCAGCACTTCGTCCCAGTTGTCCAGCTCGGTATCCTTTTCGCCGATGCAGAAAAGAACTTTCAGACCGGCTTTCTCTGCCATTTTTACCTCGGCATTGAGAATACGGTCGACCGCTTCGGGGGCAGAGATGCCAGCCGCTTCGAGGATACCGTTTTTGTCGTTTCGCTCTTCACAGTGACCGATGATCACATAGTCGCAGCCGGCAGCTTTCATGATATTGCCGGTGCGGTTTGCGGTAAAGGCACCGAAATTTCCGCCCACGGCGGTGTCGGCGCGATAGATGCTCTGACAGCCCAGAAGCAGCGGAGAATCCTCTTTTTTTGCCGCGGCAGCAGGCAGAATGTGCAGCTCGGGGAAGAAAACAGCAAACTCGGTGCCGCCGAATTCCTTCAGTTTATCCTGCACGGAGGAAACGATGGTGCTGCCCCACTCCGCGACGGGAGCAAGGCGGTTGACGCCGCCAAATTCGGGCGGGATATCAAAGCGTTTGAGATTCAGAAAAATATGTTTCATATCAGATACCGGCCTTTCTGTAACGCTCGGCCATCTGCTCACAGGTGACCTGCTCGACGAGTCTGTATTTGCGATAGCTGCCAAACTGAACCAACAGCGGTGCGCAGGCATCCATCACGCCGTCCTTGAAGCATTCCATCAGCTTTGCCACATGCTCGTCGCAGACTTCGCCGTAAACGATGGCGTTCATGACGGAGGCAACATAATTTCTCGGATCGACGTTTTTGGGAGCAACAGCCATGGCTTCATAAACCGCACCGATGGAGGGACTTGATTTCAGTTCGGGATATTTTTTGAACAGCTGCATCACATTGCGGGCGCAGGCAAGACGGATATCGGTGTCCACATTGATCTTGTCGATGCCGCATTTTGCCACTTCGGCCAGCTGCATGGGGTCGATGCCATAGGCATTCTCGAGATTGCCGCCCAGTGCATTGATCTCTTCGACATATTCCTGCGGAACAGTGGAAGAGCCGTGGCTGACCAGATAGCCTGCAATACCCTCGTGGCGGAGACATTCTTTGATGGAGATGGCGATCTCGTTGCGGATGCGGGCATTTTTGCCCTTGTTGGGTCCGTGACAGGTGCCATAGCTGATGGCAAGGGCATCACAGCCGGTCTTTTTGAAGAAATCGACCGCCTGCAGGGGGTTGGTATAGGTGGAAGTTGCCGCAAAGACATGGTCCTCCACGCCGGCAAGGATACCCAGCTCGCCCTCGACGGTCACGCCGTAGGGATGGGCATA
>JAFQND010000055.1 GCA_017396055.1 Oscillospiraceae bacterium | reverse complement strand
AGAAAAAGCCTTTCCGGCTTTCAGCGGAAGCAGCACTTCCTCCTGGAATCTCTCATAGTCAACATTGCCGCCCACCTCTGCGAACCGTTCAGGGGTACGCTGTTCCGGGCGGAGAAAGAAATCATCCAGGTGGAAGAGATTGCAGTCATAGCGTTCTGTCAGCGCTGCGGCAAGGGTACTCTTACCGGAGGCACAGCTGCCGTCGATGGCGACGGTGACAGCTTCCTTTTCGGCAAGGAGCCGGTCAATATGACCGGTCAGGGTAGAAAAGTCCATTGGTTACCTTCTTTCGGAAAAGAGAAAGCATGTTAACATGTATATTTTACTCTTTTCGGTGTGGCATGTCAATCGCGTTGACCCTGTAAGCGGAGGCTGTTATAATGGAAAACGAGGTGATGAAGATGTATAAGCGCTGTATCGCGGAGCAATCTGCCAACCGTCAGCAGGAGTTGGAGCAGGGACTTCTTGAACTGATGGGGAGAAAACGGTATGAAGATATCACTGTGAGTGAACTGTGTACCGAAATGAATGTACCGCGCAAATCTTTTTACCGATATTTTTCCGGGAAAGAGGGAGCCTTGTGGGCTTTGATCGACCATACGCTGCAAAAACAGGTGCCGATCCTGACGGCCGGACGGAGCGCTGTAGAGAGTCTCGCCGATTACTTCCGTTTCTGGCAGGATCAGAAGCAGCTTCTCGATGCGCTGGAGCGAAGCGGCCTTTCCGGTATACTGGTGCAGCGGACGCTGGCACTGTCCCTGACCAGCGAGGGGATCAGAAAGTATTTTCCGGATGCGGATGACGTATCCTATGAGCATATGGTACTCTTTCTTGTATCGGGGTTTATGGCGCTGGTCATCCAGTGGCACCACACCGGTTTTCCTCAGACAGCAGAACAGATGGAGCGGTCGGCTGCCAGGCTTCTGTCTGCGATCACTTTTTAGAAAACGCGGCCCATTTTTTGTAAGGCAGTGTCACAAATGAGACATTTTGCCGCTTGTTCTGATAATCGGTTTATGATATACTGATAATAGGATCATAGGGCTTTGCCTATAAAATAAAAAGGAGAGTAGATCACAATGGCACAATTCGTAAAACTGGATCCCGCTGCGCTCAAAGAGCTGCGCACCGTGGACAAATGCCTGGTATCTTATAACGTTGAGATGACCGAGGTCACCGGCGGTACTTTCTGGAAAGCTTATACCGAAGCACAGGTCGACGGCACTGAGCCCTTCGGCGCTATCCTCGACTGGAAGGACATGGGCAATCTCCAGCAGTGGTACGATCCGATCGATACCAAAAATCCCCGTCTGATCAAGCTGGCAAAAGAGCTGGGCACCGCTTGGGTACGCGTATCCGGCACCTGGGCCAACAAGACCTATTATGACTTCGACGGTCATACCGGCGGCAAGGTCCCCGAGGGCTTCCAGAACCTGCTGACCAAGGATCAGTGGCTGAGCCTTCTGGACTTCGTCAAGGCTGTCGGCGGTAAGCTGCTGGTTTCTGTTGCCAACTGCCCCGGTATCCATTCTGCAGACGAACCCTTCCCCTTCGATCAGGTAGATCTGCTCTTCCGCACTTCCAAGGAATACGGTGTGCCGATCTCTGCGGCTGAGTTCACCAACGAACCCAACCTGATGGCCATGTCCGGTCTGCCTCATGGTTATACCCCCGCTGACCATGCCCGCGACCACGACCTGTTCGGCGCATGGCTGAAGGAAAACTATCCCGAGTGCCTGTTTGTCGGCCCCTGCACCGTAGGCGATATCGATATGTTCGGCATTGGCAATGACGGCGCCGGCGGCGGTATGGCTGCAGGCATGCAGATCACCACCACCGAACAGCTGCTGGGCGACTACAAGTCCAAGATGGATGTCTTCAGCTATCACTACTACAACGGCGTTTCTGAGCGCGGCGCTGCCATGGGCGGTCACTGGCCCGTTGAGGCGGCTCTGACCGATCAGTATCTGGCTGTTGCAGGTATGTGTGCCCGCCAGTATGTAGGTCGCCGCGACAAGTATGTTCCCGGCGGTCAGATGTGGGTCACCGAGTCCGGCGACGCAGGCTGCGGCGGCAACACCTGGGCTTCCACCTTTATCGATGTCTTCCGTACCCTGAACGAGCTGGGTGAATTCTGCACCATCACCGACGGCGTTATCTTCCACAACACCCTGGCTTCCTCCGACTACGGCTTCCTGAAGCACGGT
>JAFQND010000054.1 GCA_017396055.1 Oscillospiraceae bacterium | reverse complement strand
CCGGCGGACGTTTTCCGACTGAACCGGGTGAGCTTCCGCTGATCCCTGCGGCAGCGAGACTGCTTCCCGGCAGCAAAGAATGGCAGCTGGTGCCGTTTCCCGGTCCGTGGGATAAGGGAAACTTTCCGCTGAAATATCCCGAAACGGCTATTTTTCATTCTGATGACGGCTGGCACGCTGTAGTGCGATGCGACGGCGGTGCGGCATATACCTACCGCGGGGATGAAAATGGTGCCGACTGGGTATTTACCGGTGAAACTGATCTTCCGGCCATTAGCGCAAAATGGTATGCGGGTGATCTGCCTGACGGACGGAATTACCTGCTGTTCAACGAAAGAGTGTCGGGCGACGAGCGCCTGAGGCTGGTACTTCTGATTCGTGAATTGGGAGCGGAGCGTTTTTCAAAGCGGTATGTTCTTGCGGACGGATGGAATGAGCTGATCCACTGCGGACCTTACTGGCATTATCCTTCGGCATGTGTGTTTGAAGACGCGCTTTATGTTTCCTGCACCTCCAACAAAGAGGAATCGGTGCGTAATGCTGTCTGTATACGGATACCGCTGAAATCTCTGTAAAACTTGACAGGATATCTTCTGTGTGGTATGCTTAGTCTATAAACCACGAACAGGAGTGTTCCTATGAAAAACTTTGCTTACAAACCTTATATCAATTTCTAAGCCGTAAAGCGGACTGAACATGGAATCTTCCGGGCGGGGAAAAAATCCCATGCCTTTGTTTGGTGTGTCTTTGCGGCTTTTTTCTGTTCACAAAGACACGCCTTTGACCGAGAGCCAAGGCGTTATTTGCCGTGGCTTTCTTTGTTTTTTCAGGAGGATTTTTATGTTTAAAGGTTTACTGTTTTTTGTTAAGCAAGGTTGGAAATACGATAAAAAATACGTTTTGTGGAGAGTTCTGTATCAGTTTGTCAGCTCAATGATCCCGCTGGCGGGAATTCTGCTGCCGGGATATATCATCGATGAGCTGATGGGAGAGCAGAGGATCGGCCGTATTCTTGTCTATGTTGCAGTGCTGGCGGGATATACCCTTGCGGCGACGGCTTTGTCTCACTATCTCAGCTGGGATGGTTTTACCCGCAGATGCCGGGTGAACGCGGAATTTGACAATGACCTGCACCGGAGACTTGCGGAATGTGACTATGCCGATCTGGAATGTCCGGAATTTCTGGATATGCAGGAAAAGGCAAAGAAGTTTCTCTACTGCGACTGGCACGGATTTGGTTATCTTCTGGACAGCGCGCTGAATATCATCGGTCAGAGTTTCACCGTCATCGGCATCATCGCGGTCATTTCGACGCTGAATATCTGGATCGTACTGCTTTTCCTTGCGCTGTCGGTCGTCAGCGCTGTTATCAGCGGAAAAACAAAACAGAAAGTCTTTGCGCTTTCCGATCAGGTCACTGCCGATCAGCGCAGCTGGATGTACTGTGCCGGGCTGTTTGAAGATCACACCTATGCCAAGGAGATCCGGCTGAATACCATGGGCAGGATGCTGTTAAACTGGGAACGGCGGTGCTTTACCCGGATCAATGACAATCTGAAACAGCAGAATGATGCCTATATCGGTGCCGGTGTTGTCGATGCGGCGCTGGTCTGTGTCCGGCAGTGTGCGGCATACGGCTATCTTGTGTATGAGGTTATGCGGGGGGCGGTGTCCATCGGCTCCTTTGCGATGTATGTCAGCGCGGTAACGGCGTTCGGTTCTGCGCTCAGCGCTATTATGGACAGCCTTGCCGAGATCAGAGCCTATGATTTCTATTACGACAAGCTGGATGAGTATATCTCTGTGCCCAAAACACTGCGCAGCGGAAGCAAACAGCCTGGGAAGGGGCCTCATACGATCGAGTTTCGTCATGTGAGCTATCGTTATCCCGGCAGCGAAAGCTATGCCCTGCGGGATGTGAACATTACCCTGACGCCCGGACAGAAGCTGCTGATCGTCGGTGAGAACGGCGCGGGAAAATCCACCTTTGTCAAACTGCTGACAAGACTCTATGATCCTACCGAGGGACAGATCCTGCTGGACGGCACCGATATCAGAACATTGGATTATGACAGCTATATGGAAGCTTTTTCGGCGGCATTTCAGGATTACCGGCTCTTTTCACTGTCGCTGAAGGAGAACGTTGCTCTTGCCCGGCCGATGGATGAGGAAAAGGCAGAATATCTGCTCAGACAGGTGGGCTTCGGGGATAAGCTGGACAGTCTGCCGAAGGGAATGGATACGGCTGTGACCAAGATCTTTGACAAAGAGGGGATCGAACCCTCCGGCGGAGAGGGGCAGAAGATCGCCATCGCGAGAGCGCTGTACAAAGATGCTCCGGTCATTGTTCTGGATGAGCCCACCGCTGCACTGGACCCGAGGGCGGAGTATGAGCTCTATCACAATTTCAGCAGGCTGACAGGGGACAAAACGGCGGTCTATATCTCCCACCGGATGGCCGGCGCGAAATTCTGTGACACGGTGGCCGTTTTTGAAAACGGCAGCATCACCGAATACGGTTCCCATGCCGAATTGATGGAAAGGGGAGGAAAATACGCTGAGCTTTACGGGATGCAGGCGGCATTTTATATCTGAGATTTATTGACGCTGCGGTCGGAAGGGACTATAATGAGACTGGAGGTGATTTCATGGAAGGTATTTCCTATACGAAAGTTCTGTCCACACTGGGACATTATGATGTTGTTGTGCTGGGCGGCGGCCCCGCAGGCTGCTGTGCTGCTGTCGAAGCGGCCCGCAACGGTGCGAAGACTCTGCTTCTGGAATCGACCGGTATGCTGGGCGGCATGGCAACTTCCGGCATGGTGGGTCCTTTTATGACGAGCTATGACCGGGACGGAAACCGGCCGGTGGTAGGCGGTCTTTTCAGAGAGATCATCTCCAAGCTGGCAGACCGGTCGGCAGCGATCCTGCCGGAAGAAACCGATTCTCCCAGCAAGTATACGTCTTTTATCGAACGTTATCATCGTCATGTGACGCCGTTTGATGCTTTCTCGATGCAGGTTCTGTTGGATGAGATGACCGAAGAGGCCGGCGTCGAAGTGATGCTTTATACGAAGTTTGCCGATTGTATCTGTGAAGACGGAAAGATCAAAGCCGCCGTAGTGGCCGCACTGGAGGGCCTTCGCTGTGTGACAGCGGAGCTGTTCATCGACTGTACCGGTACTGCCGCCGCTGCCGCTGCTGCCGGTGTCCCCACCTGGAAGGGTGAAGAAGAATCCGGTATTCCCCAGCCCGGTACACTGATGTTCGAAGTGAGCGGAGCGGAGGATGAGCTGGTACAGAGCCGTCCGAAACGGCCGATCAAAGTTTATCTGACCCGGGAAAAAGGCACCTATCGCGTCAATCACGAGCATGTCTTTAATGTCGATGCTGCCGACTCGCGCAGCATGAGTGCAGCACATCGGGAAGCCCGCAGACAGGTCGTGGAATCCTACCGCGTGCTGAAAGAGGAAACCCCCGGTTTTGCCGGTGCCCGTATCGGTCAGGTCGCTCCGGTCTTCGGTGTGCGGGAGAGCCGCCATATCAAAGGTCTGTACACCATTACGGTGGAAGATGTCTCCGGCGGAACAAGATTCCCCGACCGCATTGCTGCTTATGGTTTCGGTATGGATGTACATATCCGTTCCAGAGAGATGAGCGGTAATTTCAAGATCGAAGTTGCTGAGGTCTATTATGTTCCCTATCGCAGCATGGTCCCGGTGAACTGCAGTAATCTCTTGGTTGCGGGTAAGACGATCTCCTGTTACTCACAGGCAGCAGGCGGATTGAGATGCATGCCCTGCGCCATGGCCATGGGACAGGCGGCGGGTGCTGCCGCTTCCATTGCTGTGCGGAAAGCTGTCACTCCGGCAGAAGTACCGGTGGACGAACTGCAGGACCTGCTCCTGCGGCATGGTGCCATTCTGGATTAAGAATAAAAAGGCTGTCCTCAAAGAAAAAGAGGGCAGCCTTTTCGTTTAGCCGAACAGCGCAAAATCATAACCCTTTTGTCGTGTGTGGTCAATAAAGTCGCCGAGGATCTCCTCATTGTCGGAAGAGACCGCATGCAGCAGATAGATCGCACCGTTATGAAGAGCACCATTCAGCTTCGTCAGAGCTTTATCGGCTCCCATCTGTGCGTCCGGATCCCAGTCTTTATAGGCATAGCTCCAGAAAACGGTCTTGTAACCCAATGACTGCATCTCTGCCAGGATCTGTTCGGAAAATTCACCGGCGGGAGGTCTGAACAGGTTCATGCCGGTATAGCCGAACTGTTCGGCCAGATAATTCTCTACGTTTTTGATCTCCTGTTCCCGGCGGGCGGTGTCGATCTCCGGGAACGAGGGGTGTTTGTCGCTGTGGTTGCCGATGATGTGTCCTTCGTCGATCATCCGGCGGATCAGTTCCGGCTCGGATCTGATATAATCCATGGTCACAAAGAAAACGGCTCTGACATTTTTCTCCTTCAGCGTGTCGAGGATGCCGGCGGTATGGCCGTTTTCATAGCCGCAGTCAAAAGTCAGATAAACGAACGGTTCATCGGGACCGATAAAATGGGCATCATATTTTCCGTACCTGTCTTGAAAGGACAGGGCGGATAAAGGCTGGTTTTTGTCATTGAGCTGAACGCCCTGTCCCCAGCCCTGTTTTTCGCTGCTCAGCGCCGTGACGGCAGTCTCGACGGATAACGAGGCCGTCACACCGTTTGAACCTTCGGGCATGGTGTGGGAAGTCAGGCTCCGCCGCCTGGCGGGAGAGGTCCCATCGGAGCTTTCATCGTTCAGATCTTCGCTGTCATTGAGTCCGTCGTCGAGGACATCACCGTCGCCGTCATGGATATCATCGTCTCCCATCAGATCGTCGGCGCCTTCTTCGATATCCGAGACAATGTCCGAGGCGCCTTCGCCGATATCGGACACCGCATCGGAAACACCATCACCGATGTCGGATATCACACCGCCGTCATCCTGGTCGTCTTTCTGCTGGGAGGAAAGGGCGGAGCTTCCCTGTGAAGAGGGGTCACGGTCGTTTTTTCTGCCGAAACAGCCGGTGAGGCTGAATGTCATGACAGCTGCAAGGACCGCACAGAGTATCTTTTTCTGCATGAAAACACTTCCTTTCGCACCAATGGGTGCAGTATCAGTATTTCCGCAAGGGAATGTGTCATACAGGAAGGATATGCCGGGACGGGAAAAAACTGCAAAAATAAAGACCGT
>JAFQND010000053.1 GCA_017396055.1 Oscillospiraceae bacterium | reverse complement strand
TTCGAGGTCATCACCACCGATACCTCCGAATACCGCAAGCTGGACGGCGGTTTAAGCTGTCTCTCGCTCAGATTCTGATCAAAGGACGCTCTCATGGGAGGGCGTCTTTTTTCCTGCCGAAAAAGTCTTTGAACTTTCGGTAAATATTCCGATTTACTTTTCTCTGCAAATACAGTAGAATGACGGTGAGAAAACGATTACAGCTTTATCGCCGAAGGAGGACTATTTATGGCAAAACTTCTGTATCAGGGCCACGGCAGCCTGCGTGTTGTCACCGATGCCGGCACCGTTATCTATATCGATCCCTTCGCAGGAGAGGGCTATGACCTTCCTGCAGATTTCGTCCTCGTCACCCATGAACATCACGACCACAACGTTATCGGTAAAATGCCCCATGCCGAAGGCTGTGTCATCATCACCGAGCAGGAGGCGCTGGCAGACGGCAGATACAACAACTTCGCCTTTGACGATGTGTCTGTTCGCGCGGTGGAGGCTTTCAACGCGAAACATCCGAAAAATGCCTGCGTCGGTTATATTGTGACCGTTGACGGAAAGACCGCTTATTTTTCCGGCGATACTTCGATGACCAATGACATGCAGGATATGTCTGCTCTCTGTCTTGACTGGGCTTTCCTGCCCATCGACGGCATCTATAACATGGATCATGTTGAGGCTGAGGAATGTGCTGCTGTCATCGGCGCCGCCCATACTGTCCCCATCCATATGAAGCCGGGCGGCCTCTTTGATGAAGCCATGGCTGAAGCGTTCTGCGTACCGAACCGCGTGATCATCCGCCCCGGCGAAGAGATCACCCTGTGATATAAAGGAGAGACTATCATGATGAAACAGATCGATATCGGCACCTGCGTGCCCGGACAGAAAGCTCTTGACTGGATCCCCGCCATGGTGGACGCCGGCTTTGAATGTGTTGCCCTGAACTTCCATATGACCACCGACGGCATCGAGATCACCGAACTTGCCCCCAAAGTAAAAGAGATGCTGGGCGACAGCGGCGTTTATGTTTCCTCCATCGGTTTTTACTGCAACGCCCTGATGTACGAAGACCATCAGAAGACCCTGGAATATTTCATCGACAACGCCCATCTCTTCGGCACCGACATGGTCACCACCTTCGCCGGCGGTCTTGAGGGACAGTCTGTCGAAGACAGCATGCCGAAATTCAAAGAAGTCTTCGGTGAGCTGACCCGCCGTGCCGAGTCCAAAGGTGTGCGCCTCGCCATCGAAAACTGCCCCATGGGCGGAAACTGGAAAAATGTCACCTGCAACATCGGCTTCAACCCCAAAGCATGGGAGATGATGTTCGATGCCGTTCCCAGCGAAGCGCTCGGCCTTGAATGGGAACCCGGCCACCAGATGATCCAGCTGATCGACCCTCTGCCCCAGCTGAAACAGTGGGCACACCGCATCTACCATCTCCATGGCAAGGATGCCTCCATCGACTGGGAGGAGGTCCGCAGACTGGGCGTCTTCGGGGCCGTGAACTTTGCTCCCCAGCGCACTCCCGGTTTCGGCGATACCGACTGGAGAAATGTCTTCTCGATCCTCCATGCCAAAGGCTATGAGGGCAATATCTGTGTGGAAGGCTATCACGATCCTGTCTATCAGGGCGATTGGGAAATGACCGCACAGCTTCACTCGCTGAATTATCTGAAATGGT
>JAFQND010000052.1 GCA_017396055.1 Oscillospiraceae bacterium | reverse complement strand
CTGCGGTATGAGAAAGATGCTCCGCCGGAAGCTTTTCCAGGGCTTTTTGAAAAACGGAAAACACAGCGGAAAAGCTTTGCCGTTCTTCTGTCGACCAGATGTGTTCGGGAGCAAAGCCGAGAGCCGCCTGAAGCCGGGCATAACCGCCAGGATGCCGGAATTCCACGCCGTACAGTCTGGAAAGAGAATAAAAATGCATGAACTCATAGTAGAGCTGAATTTCAGGATCTCCGGACCAGCGGGGAATCACCCGGGTGACGGAAGCGGGACTTGTCGGCGCCAGGTAACTCTTCAGAACGCTACAGCGCTTATTGCCTTCCTGAATGTAAAATCGGCCGAGATACTCGAAGCACTGGATCGGGTCGCGGATGCCCTCGTCGCTCAGATGCGCTTCACACAGGCGCATCCATTTCTGAGCGAATTCGCTTTCCGGTCCCAGCAGCGGCATGAAGTTCCCTGCAAGAGCGTCTTTCCGTCCTGCGAATCGGGTGCCGATGACACTGTCTGTGGGTATTTCGAGGATACCGAGATTGTCGTAACCGGCGATGGAAGACACCGGCAGGATATCATCCAGAACCAGAGGAGATGGGTATTTCCCTCGGGAAACAGCTGTTTTATAGTATTTCTGACCGGCCTTCAGGGCGGTGTTATATTGCGCAAGCGCTTCAGCTTTCATGGGGTCTCCTTAGTTGGACAGGTCTGTATTTTGCCCTCGCACCGGGCGAACGGATCTGTTGGGACATGGAAGATTGGAGAATGTTGCTGCCCGGTATTATATCAGCAAGCCGCTATCTTGTCCATAGCGGTTGCGCCGCCGAAAGCAATGTGCTAAACTGTGCGCGTCAGAAAAACCGAACACGTTGGAGGAATGAAGCATGCAGAAAGGACCGTCGCCGCTGGAAATTGAACGCAAATTCCTGATTCGATACCCGGAGGTCTCCTGGCTTGCTGATCGTCAGGGAAGCCGCTGCGCCGAACTGACTCAAACTTATCTGCGCTCTGATGGTCATGGTTCCCGGCGGGTCCGGTCCTGGACCGAGTCAGGGAAAACCGTCTGGTATGAGACCTCCAAACGCATGGTGACCGACATCACCCGGGAAGAGATCGAACGTGAAATCAGCGAAGAGGAATATCTTGCCCTGCTCAAGGAGGCGGATCCCGCCCGGCATCCGATCCGAAAGACGCGCTGGTGTCTCCCGTATGAGGGGCACACACTTGAAATTGACCTGTATCCTTTCTGGGAGAAGCAGGCTGTTCTGGAATGTGAACTGGAAAGCGAAGATGAGGCCTTTGCCGTTCCGCCGGAGCTCAGTATCCTGCGCGAAGTCACCGGAGATCCGCAGTATCTGAACTCCTCTCTGGCAAGAACAATCCCGACAGAAGATCTGTGAATTGGACAAATTACAGGGGGCTGTCTCAAAAAGAGACAGCCCCAGTATTTTTTGCGGTGAATTCACCTGAAAAGACTTTTATGAATCATGCACTTCCACAATACCGTTTTCCTTGACGCTTATGCTCATGCCGGTCTTGACATATTCCAGAAATTCATCTCCCAACTGATCCACCACGGGCATTACGGCATCGGTCCACACATCGCCGAGAATGGCTCCTGAGGCGGCCAGGGAGTCGATCGGTTTGGAGAAGAGCATGCAGGCAGGCTGTTTACCGAGCGCGCAGGCTGTGAAAAGAATCATGCCGCCGGTAGTGGAGCCGATGGTTTGCGGCAGGCAGAGCGCTTTGCCCATCATGGGTTTTTTGTAGAGTTCCGGGTTGTTCTGATCTCCGCAGGCAACCTCGGTATCCTTGCCCATGGCCTTCAGATCGCCGAACTGGAGGG
>JAFQND010000051.1 GCA_017396055.1 Oscillospiraceae bacterium | reverse complement strand
TCAGATACTGTCCGCCGGCAGCCAGCAGGATAACCTTGTCCCCCGCCTTCAGACCCTGACGCAGGAGAATTTCTTTAGTCATCTTTTCACCGTCCACGTCATGAACGAGCCTCAGTTTCAGCGTCTCCAGGCCCTCCGGCATCACCAGCACCTCTTCGGGAAGAGTAAAGCGCGAATCCACCGTCACGCTGAGAGGTTCGGTGCTTCTGACAACACCGTAAAGGATCTCTGAACCGTCGGCTGCCGCGCCGGCGGCGATCTTTTTGAGAATATCACTGAGCATCAGACCGCCTCCAGTTTCAGTTTCATCGTATGACCGCCGGATGTATAGCGGTGATCCGCCTCGAGAATACGGCAGCTGCCCGAAAAGCCGCCGAGCTCCGCCTGACAGAGCGTTCCCGCGCGGAATCTGCTGTCGCCGGTACATTCCGCTTCGATGCCGTGCACAGCACGGTTTTTCTGTCCCAGAATCTCATTCATCATCGCCGCGATCTCGCCGTCCGTCGTGCTCTGAAGCACCTGTGCGCAATACTGCAGCACGCCCCATTTCGCAATGGAGGCAGGGTTTTCCTTTACAAAGATATCCCGCCTTCCCGAACGGCGGTTTTTCCGGATGAGACGGACCCGATTATAGGTATCGGTGCCGATATCGTCTGTAAACCGATAGGAGGACACCAGTGTTTTGCCGTCCATTTTTACCGGCAGCATCAGGCTTTTTTCCCGTTTCAGCACCAGTTTTCCCCGGTCATCAAAAAAGCTCATCGCCTCGCCGCCCAGAAGCCTTGACTGTTCCAGTGCCAGGCGGATCATATCCAGAAGCGGCCGGTTGTCCGCGATCAGCGAAGCGATCTTTCTGCCGTTTTCCTCGATATCGCCCACAGGAAGTCCCCGCTCGCCGCAGATCTCTCGGATGATCTCAGCGGCGGTTTTCCCCGAAAAGACTTTTGTGTCCCGGTACATCAGATATCTCAACCTGTCATAGGCGGTAAGCCATATTCCCTCTTCACTCTGTTCTGAGGTAAAGACAAATCCGTCAAAGACACATTCCCCTGTGACGGGGTCATAAAACCGTACAGACGCGCCGGGCGCGAATTCTGACGCGGGTGTAAAAACATGTAACACTCCGGCACCCGTCTGTCTTGTTTTCCATCTTGCTTCGCCGCAGGGAACTTCCCTGCCGGAAACTGTCAGACTGCCCATTCATACCACCTCACAGTCTGATCACCTGACCGGGAAAGATCAGGTTCGGATTGGCGATATTATTCTTTGCGGCGAGCTCTCTGTATCTGCTGCCGCTGCCCAGATACCGCTTCGCGATGGCCCAGAGCGAGTCGCCTTTCACCACCGTATAAGCCGCGGGCAGCTCACGGGAATCCTCCCGTGCGGCAGCAGAAGTCCCCGAAGAGGTACCGGCGGCCCCTGCCGCAGCCTGCACGGCGGGCGAACGGTATTCCCTCAGGGTCAGGCTGTAAAAAACCGACCCGCAGTCGCCTGCCTCCTCCCAGAGGCGAAGCTTTTCCACCGTCACCTGCATCGACACGGGGTTTGCGATACCCGCTGCCACAAAGCGGACGGACTTTCTGCCCATCATTGCCTTCAGTGCGGCTGCTCCCTCAGCGGGCAAAAGCTCTCCGGTCACAGGAAAACAACCTTCAAATGAAAAGACTGCCTGACCGGGCAGCGCAAGCTGTGTCACCTCGCCCAGGTCAATGAGTCTGACCCTTTTATGATCTGCCGCCTGTTCAAAAGTCAGGGTCTCGGGCGGCAGAGGAAATCGGATCTCTCCAAGATATACAGCTGTCAATATATTCCCTCCGTTTCCTGCAGCTCACGGATGAGCCGCCTTTCCAGCTCGTCCAGCAGCTCATCGACGGTCGGAAGACGGGGCTGATCGGCTCTGATATCTGCCTCGGGTGCCATCGGCGCGGAAAGTTCCCGCCGGGCAGGGTCTGACGTAGGAGGATCTCCCCTTTCCAACGTCTGAAAAGTGGAAAAAGTCTTTTGTTTCTCTGTCTTCAGCTCCCTGTGAAAGATGCTGGTGACCTTTGTGTCCGTCACCTGTACAGGAAGGATCTTCTCCTCCGGCAGCACCGTCTCCCACGAAAAATAACTGTCCCCTTCCTTTTCGAAAACCGTCAGATAAAACGGTTCTGCCGGCTCGCCGACGGTCATCGGCCACAGATCTGCCGTCTCCTCCCTTTCCGGCGGTGCGGGAATATCCGATCCCCGCTTTTCACCGCCGTACCGGGGCAAAACAGTCTCTTTTCCGACCGGGCAGAGAGGCAGCAGAAGATACCGCTCTGTCTCTTCAAAAAGCGCCAGCAGCCGCAGGATATCAGAAACCGGCTCCTGCTCGAAAAAAGCCAGCGCCTCCTCAGCCCGCATACTCCTCCTCCAGTTCCAGCATTGCTGCAGTCAGTGCCCGCTCCGGCTCATTCATCATCGCCGTCCGGGACGGGAGAATCCCATGACGGCAGAAGAGCCGGTAAGCGAGGTTCAGTTCGCCGTCTCCCCGGCGGATGATTTTTTTAGGGCTTTTTTCCGCTCCTCAAACGAAACGAATCCGCACACCCTCTGTACCGCTTCCAGAAGCCTTGCAAACTCACCGGCAGTGAGCATCTTTGCAAGAAGATCTTCTTCACCCAGCACACCCCAGGAGGCCTGCAGTGCCGCATCTTTCAGATCGGGAACTTTCACACAGGCCGCCGCCAGCTTTTTCAGATAGCGTTCCCTGTCCAGAACGGTCATGCCCTTTTCCAGACGGTGGCAGGAAAGCCGCAGGGCGGCATTCTCCTCTTCGCTGATACCCTCGATAAGAAAAACGGCCGGTTCACCCGACTTTTCCTGAAAGCGGGAAGAAAGGGTCAGTTCCTCTCTTTCGGGGGGAAGAACATTCTGTTTCAAAAAAGCACCGAGATCCATGCTGCCTCCTTATGCAGAAAAGCTGTCCAGCAATTCGGCATCCTCAAAGGTAAAGGTCAGCTCCTCATCCAGAAAATCAGAGTCGACATCCAGCCTTGCCAGGGTCACCTTATCGACAGTACAGTTTTTCAGCACCACCGACTGGCTGCCGAAACCGCTCTGAGGGTCATCGTTGACCACCAGAATATCGAAATAGGTGTCCACACCGGTACGGATATAATCGATGGCCTGTTTTCTGAACAGGCTGGACACATAATAGGCCTTCATCACACCGCTGCCGGCATAACCAGCGGTGCGGTACTGTTCACCTCTGCGGCCGAGGGTGCGTACTGCCTTCTTTTTCTTGGTCAGCACCGCGGTGATCTCTCTGAGATACATCAGTTCCTGATTTTTACCGTCCGCTTTGATATAAGCACGGCCTTCCTGGCCGCTGATCAGGCTTCCGGCTTCAAGTCTTGCCATTTACACTGCTCCTTTCATCGTACGGTCACGGTCATATACAGCTTTTCCATGCTGTCCACCGGCTGTACAGCCAGCTCAACAATGACGATATCCGGTTCGCTGCCGGCCGAAACGACCACATCCTCGCCCACGGGTTCCTCAATGGCAGAGATCTCGGAAAGCTGTCTCAGATAAGCCAGCAGCTCTGCCTGATAGAGTCTTCTGCCGTCGGCACTGTTGGATGCCTTGCCCAGATAATAGTCCTCAAAGATACGCTGTACATCCTCCGCCAGCATATCCAGCACGCGGATGACGCGGTTTTTGGAAAATGCCTTTCCCTTTTCGGGACTGAAGGAAGTGAGGGTGTTCTGATCCTTTTCGATGACGGCTTTGCCGCCGCGGGCGGTAAAGACCAGATGACCCGCCTTCAGCGCTTCGATGATCTCGCTCTCCTTCATGCGGGGATAAGCATCGACAGCGCCGTCATAGACAGCATAGGTACAGCTCTCGTTCACACCGGCACCTGCAGTCATACCTGCGGCAAAAGCCGCAGCCTCCGTTTTGGAGATGACGGTGCCGTCCTCCAGAATAACGCCGTTCTTTACCGAGATAATGCCCTCATAGTCGGCTTCGGTATCGGGTACGACCGCCTGGATCTTTCTGCCCTCCTGTTCGCGCATCTCTTTTGTGAATTTCACCGCCTTCGCGATGATATCGCTCTCTTCAAAGGGGATCGCCAGCACATTGAAATCCAGAACAGCCGCAGCAGTAAAGAAAGACTCCCAGTCTTCCGCGGTGATCTCGCCGTCGCTGCCGCCGGTCAGGGCATAACCCGCAGAGGGAGAAAGCACACCCGAGATATCGACGAGGGCACTGTTCACCCCGCTGCCTTCCGCAGCAGAGAAGGTCTCGACCGCTCTGCCCTTCAGCTTCACTTCAACAGTATAGGGAGCAGCTTCGCCGCTCACCGAAACGGTCAGCTCATTGCCGCCGCTGCCGGGCCATTTTGCGGTGATCATGAGACCGTCTTTGGAAAAGGCCGCTTTTTCGCCGCCTCCAAGGCGCCAGACGATCACTTCGCCCGCTCTCTTTGCCGCTTCCCTCAGAGTCAGAAGAGCGTTGTCGCCGCTTTCCAGACCGAAAGTCAGACGCACATCGGTGTCAGAGGTGACTTTCACAGCTTCGCCCGCCGGTCCGAAGGGCAGCTCCATGGGCAGAAGCACCCTGCCGCGCTCACCGACAGTGCCCAGAGGCTTTGCCTCAGAAGTAAAATTGATATATGCGCCCGGACGTACTTTGTTCCGGGCAGTAAAGGTTCCGCCTGCCATTTGATCATCCTTTCCGAGCTTCTTCCTGCCATTTCAGCTGCAGTGTCAGAAGCTCCCGTTTCATCTTTTCCGCTTCTTCACCGGTGAGAAAACAGATCTCCTCCGATTCCGCTTCCACCACAAGCGTATTCCCGTCGCGGGAAACATTTACCTCAGCCCGGGGCCAGATTTCCTTTGCCGCCAGCAGCATCGGCTCCGCACCGGTGAGAACTTCCTTCTCGTCCGCCGGATACCATCTGAGATGATAGGTCTCTGAAAGACGCCAGCGGCTGCCCATTTCATGTCTGAGCGAGGCCGCCTCCAGAAGAAGCTGTATCATCGGCACTTTTACTCCGGTCATCGTCCGCTCGGCGGCGATCACCGCCTCAGGAAAACGCTCTTTCAGAGAAGCCAGTATCTGTTCGATCTTCCGGTTCATTCAGAATCTCACCTTTCTGTAGGGAATGAGACTGCGGCGGAAGCTTTCGCCGCTTTCACCGTATTCCACCGACAAACCGCCGATCTTTTTGGCCTTCACGTCCCTGCCCTCTTCCAGGAGAAAGACCGCCCTGCGGGCTGCGATGGATACACAGCCCTCGGGCAGAGACTCAAGACCGCAGAAGTCCAGCACTTCTTCCACCGCTTCGGATACACAGAACCGAAGTTTAGGATCGTCGGCATTTTTGCCGCAGAGCAGCGCTGCCGCTGCGATCACTTTTTCCATCATGCGGTACAGGTCAGTTTGACGGCACGGTCGGTATCGCGCAGGCCGACGGCATAATGCTGATCGGCGGTGACAACGGTCACCTTGCGGACAATATCACGGTCATACTCCACAAAGGTATCCTTTTTCAGATAAAGACCCACAGCGCCGGGCATGACGATATAGTTCTCATAGCCGCCATCCTTTTTGACGCGGTCGGACAGTACGGCCTGACAGCCGCGGATCATACCGACACAGCCCTTGACCAGGGGCATCTTCACTTCGGCGGCGTCGATCCAGTCGGGGTCATCACGCAGAGTGGAAAGCTGCTCGGCGGCGATCAGCAGGACCTTTTCCTCGCCGGCTTTCTCGCCGAATTTGACCATTGCCTCACCGATCTTATCACCGGAAACGGCACCGCCTGCATCATGGGTCATCTCAGAACCGATACCGGCAAGCGCCTCACAGATATCGGCATCCATTCTGCCTGCAATGGAACCGGTCAGCTGATCCAGAGCGGTACCGACAGGATCGCCATAGCCTGCATGCATGGCCTCGTCGGAGATCTCCACGCCGTTGCCTGCCTTTTTGATCTCGATGGACACAAAGGGAGCTGCCAGAGTCTGCAGAGGCAGTTCGCCGCCTTCGGTCACAGCCTCGGCGTCGCCGATATAGCTGTAAACGGGTACCTTGATCAGATCACCTGCGCGGCCCTGAAGGGTATCTTCCACCACACAGAGAGGAGAAAATCTCATGGCAGCGGTCAGCTTGTCGGTAACCCAGTCACCCATCACCTGTTCGTCAATCATGTTCAGTGCATTGTTGTTCATAAAACCATCCTTTCAGCGATCAAATTACGTTTCTTGCTCTCTTATAGCCTTCGGGGTCATCACGGAAAAGCGCCGCCCTCTCCCACAAAGACAAAGAGCCGAATCCTTTTTCCGGCAGAGGCATCCCTTCGGCGGGACGGACACCTTTCACAGCCGGTTTTTCCTCCCTTTCGGGGGGAATCTCTTCCGCAGAGGGAAGATCATCATCCCAGGGGATCTCGTCCTCGGGACATTCTTCCTTTTCCAGCATCTCTTCCATCAGTCTTCTCCTTCCCCGGCGCCGAGACGTTCCATCTCCCGGGCGGCGTCGGTGACCCAGGGATGGTTCTCCAGAATGGTCCTTCTGGAAAGAAGGCCCTCCGAGCGGATACAGTCGGCAATGGCATCGCTCTCGCTGATGATCATATCGCGGTTGATGATGATGTCCGCTTTCTCAGCGGTAAAGTCTCCGCTTCCCATCAGCTTCCAGAGTTCTGCCGCCAGCCGGATCAGCCGTTCAATTCCCGCCAGGAACTGGCTCTCGATACCGGAACAATCCAGGTCCAGATCCGCATAGAGAAATTTCATTGCAACACCCGATGCCTGACCCAGCTTTTCGCTCTGGGTATCAACGCCGCGGCCGATCTCATAGATATCCTTGCGGTCCTGACTCAGATGACGAAGCACCTCGTCGGTATGCACCGGCATCTCGCGGATCTCCAGCCCGCCCGAATCCGAAACTTTGACAGCGCGGTAGCGTCCCAGTTCCCTGCGGAACTCACCGAGATCGGTACCGTCATAATCCTTGAGCACCATGATCGCGCCGGAAGTATCGCTCAGGTTGCTTGCATCTTCGGATTTGAGCAGGTCATAGTCATCCACCAGATCCTTGATAAAACGGATCAAAGGAAGCTCCTCTTCGTTGTACTTGAAGGGAACAAAAGGCAGCACCGGCAGTGCTCTCGCCTCGCCGTTCACCGTCAGATAGGGCTTTTCGGGACAGAAAACGTCGGGGATCAGCTGACCTTTTTCCAGCTCGAAATACCGCACACGCTCTTTATCCCAATGCTCCACCCGGATGGCGATCCGTTCGTTCTTTCCTTCCTGACATTCGACGGCATAGACCCTCAGAAGACTTTCCAGCTCGGTATGCTCCCGGTCGGCCCAGATGGGGATCACTTCCTCCGACGGCAGCTTTTTACAGAGAACTCTTCCCTCCTCCGGCCAGAGCTGAAGCCAGGCGATGCCTTTGTTGACCGCCTCTTTACAGAGGTTTTTCATCCGGTCGCGCATCTGTCTGTCAAAAAATGCCTCCAGAAGGGTGCCGAACTCCTCACAGTCGGTGCTGACCGTAAAGGAGCGGCCGAAGAGATACTGGCTTTTCTGGTCCACCAGCTTGCGGACAAAGCCGTGGCTGATGCGCCGGTTGGGCAGGGCGGGATCCTCGGTCAGGCGGCCGTTTTCCCCCACCGCCAGACGTCTGCGGGAGAGGATATCGTTGCGGTTCTGATAATACCGCGCGCCGGTCAGCATCTCTGCCCGGACCGATGACGAGAGCCAGTCGGTCACATATCGGGCGAGGATCTCCTCCTCCGAGGGGGCCGCTTCCGCGCTTCTTTCCAGAAGGCGGATGATCTTTTCTGTTTCAGTCAAATCGTTTCCTCCTTTCCGGCTGTTCGGCCAAAGAACAGCCGGTCTTAAAAGCCGACACTTCCGCCGAAGACGATGGTCTCGGCAAAATACCGGATATCGTCCATGGCGTGGTCATTTTCCTTGCGGGGCTGCTCTCGGCCGTCTTCCTCCCAGACATATTCAGAAAACTCGCGGATGGTATCGACACAGCTCTCGTGAAAAAGGATCTTTTCTTCTTTTAAAAGCTGCGCCACATGGCTGATACCGGGAAGAACCGTGTTTTTTGCCTTGCGGACGGTAAAGCGCCCGTGTTTTCTGATGCACTGGATAAAACTCGCCGCCGACGGATCGATAACCACCCGCGTAACCGGCAGCTCTCCCGCCAGACGGACAAGGGCATCGTGATATTCCTCATCGGTCAGCTGACCTTTCTGACGGCCATCATGGTAAAACTCGCGGATGCGGTACCATTTTCCCTCATGCTCTCCCCACAGCCCCGCCGAAAAGGGATTGAGCGTACCATAGTCACAGCTGATCACATAGCGGACAAACCGCCCGGGAAGCTCTCCGGTCAGATGACGTCCGGGGTCAAACATGGGATAGACTCTGCCTTCGGCAGCTACCCATTCCCCCAGCACATAGCGCCGGTGAAAAACGCCGCTGTACATCCGGTCGTACCGCTCTTTCACATTGTCCGTAAGAGAAGGATTGTCCGCCATGGTGAAGTGCAGCCTGAGGACCCGCTTCTCCTCCGCTTTCAGAATCCACTCCCGATAAAACCAGTGCTCCGGCCCCTGGGGATTACAGGAAAACCAGAATCTCGCCCGCTCGTCGGAACATCTCGCCAGCGCCTGCTCCACAAAGCTGCGGGGCATCAGCGCCACCTCATCCAGCAGCACACCGCAGAGGGTCATGCCCTGTATCAGAGAAGCACTCGACTCATCTCTTCCGCCGAAGAGATGCATCCTGATGACCCTGCCGCCCCGCCTGAGCTCCAGGATATTGCCCCGCTCTCTGATAGCACAAAGCCCCTGCAGATTC
>JAFQND010000050.1 GCA_017396055.1 Oscillospiraceae bacterium | reverse complement strand
GGACGGGTTTTTGTTATTCTCTGTTCAGCTCCATGACCGCCTCGATGATGCGGTCGATGTCTTCAAACTTTTAGAGAGAGCTGCACAACTGTCTGAGTTTCGGCGCACCACGCATTCCCTTGAGATAGAAAGCGGCAGTATGGCGGCTCTCACGCATGGCTGCGTATTCACCTTTGTACTGCACCGCAAGGGCAACCTGACGGCGCATGGTGTCCATCTTTTCCTCGAGAGAAGGAGGTTCAGGCAGCGGTTCGCCATTCAATAGCGCTCTGATCTCACGAAAAAGGAAGGGATTGCCATAACTGCCGCGGCCGACCATAACAAGGTCGACGCCGGTCTCGCGGTACATCCGAAGGGCATCTTCGGCAGTGAAAATATCACCGTTTCCGATAACAGGAATCAAAACAGCCTCTTTGACTTTGCGGATAATATCCCAGTCGGCGCTGGGTTTATACATCTGCTGTCTGGTTCTGCCGTGGATCGTCACAGCGGCAGCACCGGCCTCTTCCATCATTTTTGCGAAAGAAACGGCATTGACATTCTGGTCGTCCCAACCTTTGCGGAATTTGACGGTAACAGGTACGTCCCCCGCTTCTCTGCGGACGGCTTCGACGATACGGGCGGCGAGATCGGGCGTTTTCATCAGTGCGGAGCCTGCACCGGTGCCCACAACCTTCGGCACCGGACAACCCATGTTGATGTCGATAATATCAGGGTCAAAGCGAAGAGCAGAAACTGCACCCTTCGCCATATCTTCAGGGTCACTGCCAAAGAGCTGTGCCGCCATGGGACGCTCAAGAGTGGAAGGTTTCAGAAGCTCCTCGGTCTTGCGGTCGGAGTAGGTCAGTGCCTTGGCAGAAGCAAGCTCTCCCACCACATAGGATGCACCGTATTCCCTGCATATTTCACGGTAGGCCCGGTCGGCAACTGATGCCATGGGAGCAAGGGCGGCGGTTTTTTCGATCTCTACACGACCGATTTTGATAAACTGCAAAAATATCAGCCTTTCTTACGGATTACTTTTTCAGATTGATTTCTTTTTGAAAGAACGCTTTCTCCAGAAGGGAGAATTCTTCAGGTGAGCAAAGAGCAAAGCATCTTTCCCGGTATTCAGCTGTGCTGTTCAGCATGTCCCCGATCTTCTCACAGGGGAACGCTGTGCACTGAGCACATTTCTTCACGCCATGAGCTCCGGTACATTCCAGCAACCCATAAACGCAGCTTTTGTGGGAAGAACAGCCGGAACAGGAAATTTCTTCATTTGAAACAATGTTCTCACGCCAGCCTACCTGGTACCACAACTCAGCCGCGGCTTGAAGTTCTTCATCCGTGCGGGCAAGATATCTTGGACAGGAAAAACAGTCATCTCCGCAGAGCGTGATCTTTTGAGCCATCCGTTTTCCCTCCTCCAAAAAGAACCGGCCTGCTTGCCAATTCCCCGCTGCTGTGGTATACTATATTCTGTATTGTTATGTTCATATGCTGATATCTCATTATAAAGGAAACCGGCCGCTTCGTCAAGTGCGGCCTTTCGGAAAGGAACTATTATGAAGATCCTTGCCATCGATTATAATTCGCTGATGAACCGTTCGTTCTATGCCATCCGTACCCTCACTACCAAAGAGGGCGTGATGACCAATGCGCTTTTCGGCTTTGTCAAGACCTATGTAAAACTGCTCAAGACTTTTGACCCCGACGCTGTTGTCGTGGCTTATGATATGCACGCCCCCACCTTCCGCCACAAGATGTATGATGCCTATAAAGGCACCCGCTCGGCCATGTCGGACGAGCTGAGGGTGCAGATGCCCCTCGGCAGAGAGTTTGTCACTCTTGCGGGCGGTGAAGTCATTGGTATCGAAGGTTATGAGGCAGATGATATTCTCGGTACCGTTGCCGGCATTGCCGACAAAGAAGGTTATACCTGCATCATCGCCACCGGTGACCGCGACTCCTTCCAGCTGGTCAGTGAAAATGTTTCGGTCAACCTCTCCACCAACAAAGGCGATATCCTCTATACGCCCGACACGATCCGGGAGCAGTACGGTCTGGAACCTCTGCAGCTGATCGAGGTGAAATCGCTGATGGGCGATACCTCAGACAATATCCCCGGTGTCAAGGGTATCGGCGAAAAAACAGCTATGAGCCTGATCCAGCAGGCAGGCTCGCTTCAGAATATTCTGGATAACCCTGATTGTTATACAGCTCCCCCCCGCATCAAAAAGCTGATCGACGACCACCGGGAAGAAGCGCTGATGAGCCGTACCCTCGGTGAGATCTGTAAATCTGCTCCTCTTCCCCGTCCGGTGGAGGAAATGTCACTGAGAGCACCCGACTCTGCACTGAAGGCATTCCTGACAAAATACGAGCTTACCTCGGTGATGGCATCCTTTGAATTTGCCGAATCAGAAGCTGCTCCTGTGGAAGAAACACCTAAAACCGGCGGCATTCCTCTGACTGTCAGAGAAGAACCCGCTCTTGATGAAGCAGAAAAGGCCCTGGAAAAGCTGGGCCGTATCGCATTTCTGTTGGAGGAAGCCTTTGGCATTCCCGCAAAACTTTCTGTCCTCACCGGCGAAAATGAAGTAAGCGTCTTTGTCTCCACTGCGAAAGAAGCTTTTGAGCAGCTGATCCTGCCGGGAAAGCTGCCGCTGATCACTTTTGACGCAAAACCTGTCTATCATCTGGCTTTCCGTATGGGACAGACTTTCCCTGCACCCATGGAAGACCTGAAGCTGGCAGCATATCTTCTAAGCAGTTCGGAAAAGAGCTATTCCCTGTCTGAGATGAGAGAAAACCATCTGCCTTCGCTGCAGTTTGACGGCAATGAAGCTTATTTTGATACCGCCGCTCTCGGACGGCTTTCTGACGTGATCGATTCCATCATGAAAGAACGGGGCATGGATTATCTCTATCGCGAGATCGAGATCCCCCTCTGTGAAGTGCTCGCTTCGATGGAGCATGAAGGATTTATGGTAGACGAAGACGGTATCATCGCTTTCGGTGAGACGCTCGACAGACAGATCGTGACTCTGAAGAATGAGATCACTGAGCTGGCTGGTACCGATTTCAACCTGAACTCTACCCGTGATCTGGCGGATGTACTGTTCAACCGTTTGGGGCTGCCTCCCAAAAAGAAGACCAAGACCGGTTATTCCACCGATGCAGAGGTATTGGACAGCCTTCGCGGATTGCATCCCATTATCGAAAAGATCCTTGAATACCGTCAGCTTTCCAAGCTTTCCAGCACCTATGTGACCGGCCTGCGCAAATGTATCGACTCCGACCGGAGAGTGCGCTCGACTTTCAACCAGACCGAGACCCGTACCGGACGCATCAGTTCCGCTGAGCCCAATGTACAGAATATCCCTGTACGAACTCCCCTTGGTGCCGAAATGAGAAAGTTCTTTGTGGCAAAGGAAGGTTATACCCTCGTTGATGCCGACTATTCTCAGATCGAACTGCGCATCCTCGCCCATATCTCTGAAGACAAGAACATGATCAAAGGCTTCCGCGACGGCGCCGATATCCATCGGATGACCGCTTCTCAGGTATTCGGCATTCCCTTCGACGAAGTTCCCGCTCAGATGAGAAGCCGTGCCAAGGCGATCAATTTCGGTATTGTTTACGGTATTTCTGCCTTCTCACTGTCACAGGACATCCACACCTCTGTCAAAGAAGCCAAACAATATATCGAAGACTATCTGCGCACTTACAGCGGCGTTGATGCCTATATGAAAAATTCCATTGCTTCGGCAAGAGAAAAAGGCTATGTGGAGACGCTCTTCCACCGTCCCCGCTATCTGCCCGATATTGCAAGCAAAAAACCGGCTCTCAGGGGATTCTCGGAACGTGTCGCTATGAATATGCCTATTCAGGGCACCGCTGCCGATGTTATTAAGTTGGCTATGAACCGGGTATATCGCCGTCTGAAGGAAGAAGGCCTCCGTTCGAAGCTCATTTTGCAGGTGCATGACGAACTGATGGTTGAAGCTGCCCTCGACGAAGCAGAAAAAGTAAAAGAGATCGTCCGCGAAGAGATGGAAAACGCTGTTTCCTTCTCGGTGAAACTGGAAGCGGATGTACACATCGGCGAGAACTGGTATATCGCCAAAGGATAAACTGACAATTGGAGTTAAAATGATCACCATTCGCAAATACAGAAAGGAAGACGAACAGGGTTGGGTGCGCTGCCGCATCCTTGCCCTTCTGGAAACCACCCGCTATGACGAGGTGCTGCCTAAAAAGCCTCATTATCCGAATCCTTCGGTACAGGTAGTAGCCGACCACGGCGGACATATTGTCGGTGTGCTGGATATTGAATATGACACGCCGGAACACCGCATCAGCTTCAGGGAACGTTCTGCCGGCGGCATTATCCGCACGTTGGCGGTTCTTCCGGAATATCAGCGGGAAAAAGTCGCATTCCACCTGATGAAATATGCCTGTGACCTTCTGAAACAGGAAAACATTGGTCATCTGGAGATCTGGAACCGTCTGGAAGATAAAAATGCCTGTGCTTTTCTGGAAGCACAGGGTTTTGAAAGCACCTATAGCTATCTGCATTTTTACGCAGAAAATATGAACTGCCACCACTATGCCCCCTGCCGGATGCTGGATTGTTTTGTCATGAAAGTCTATGGCGAATATACCGGCACCTCACCCGATAGCGTTCGGGAAACTGCCGACCGGGCTTATGAGTGTGCTCTCTTTGAGAAAGAAATCTGACAGCATTGAAGGAAGTGTACCAATGGAGATCAGACCCTCTACCGAAACTGATATTCAGCAGCTCACGCTGTTGGAGTCAAAATGCTTTTCTGACCCGTGGTCGTCAAAAGGGCTGCGGGATACATTGAAGGAAGAACGCAGTTTTTTCCTGACCGCTGAAGAAAATGGCCGTATCTGCGGCTATCTGAACAGTACCTATATTCTGGATGAGCTGGATATCCATCGGATATGCGTGCTGCCGGAATACCGCCGCAAAGGTGTTGGTGCAGCGCTGATGATGCAGCTGGTGG
>JAFQND010000049.1 GCA_017396055.1 Oscillospiraceae bacterium | reverse complement strand
CAGGCACTGACCTTCCTGGTCATCTCCTGTCCCTGTGCACTGGTCATTTCGGTACCTCTCAGCTTCTTCGGCGGTATCGGCGGCGCCTCCCGGAAGGGTATCCTCTTCAAAGGCAGCTCGGCGCTGGAGACCCTTGCCGGTACCAGCATCGTTGTCTTTGACAAGACAGGTACCCTCACCGAAGGTGTTTTCGAGGTGACCGAACTGCATCCCGAAAATTGTTCGGAAGAAGAACTTCTGGAGCTGTGCGCGCTGGCAGAGAGCTGGTCTGATCACCCCATCGCCGCTTCGATCCGCGCAGCATACGGAAAAGACCTCGACCGCAGCAGAGTCAGCGAACATACCGACATCGCCGGACAGGGCATCTCGGTCAGAACAGACGGAAAAACCGTTCTCTGCGGCAATGAAAAACTGATGACTTCCGCCGGTATCAGCGTACCGGAAACCTCCCGCCCCGGAACGGTAGTCCACCTGGCTGCCGACGGCAGCTATCTGGGATATCTGCTGATCTCCGACCGGGTCAAGGAAGACGCTGCCGAAGCCGTCAGAGCCCTGAAAAAGCTGGGCGTCCGCAAAACCGTTATGCTCACCGGTGATATCGCTGCCGCCGGAAAGTCTGTTGCCGAAGCACTCGGCATCGATGAAGTATACACCGATCTGCTCCCCGCCGGCAAGGTGGAAAAGGTCGAAGCGCTCCTTGCCGCAAAATCCCCGAAGGAAAAGCTGATCTTTGTGGGTGACGGCATCAACGATGCACCGGTACTGGCTCTTGCCGACGCAGGCACCGCCATGGGTGCTCTCGGCTCCGATGCCGCCATTGAAGCTGCCGATGTGGTACTGATGGATGATAAGCCCGGAAAACTGCCGATGGCGGTCTCCATCGCCCGCCGGACCATCTCCATCGCAAGACAGAATATAGTCTTTGCACTGGCGGTCAAGGGACTGATCCTTCTTCTGGGTATGTTCGGTAAAGCCAACATGTGGGCTGCTGTCTTCGCCGATGTAGGTGTGGCAGTCATTGCCATCCTCAACGCCATGCGGGCGCTGAAGGTGAAGGAAGAATAAACTTATGGCGCTTCCCGGAGCTTGATCCGGGAAGCGTTTTTGTATTTATTGTCGGGGCTTCACCCCGAACCCCACCTAAGCCCCTTTTTGAAAAAAGTGGCTTAGGAATCACCCAAAACTTCTATTATTTTGGCCAGCAGCAAAAGTTTTGAGGGTTCTCAGGGCACTTTTCCAAAAGTGTCCTGAGCAGGGTTTGGGACAGAGTCCCAACAATCAAAGACAAAAGCGCGGCCCGCAGGCCGCAAGACTCCCCGCACAAACACAAAAACTCCCGCCCTCTTCGGAAGGCGGGAGTTTTCTGATACAGAGAAATTATTTGGCAACGATGTTGACCAGTCTGCCCTTGACATAGAGCTCCTTGACAATGGTCTTGCCCTCGATCTGAGCGGCGATGGTCTCGTCTGCCTTTGCAGCGGCGATGGCATCCTCAGAAGAGATCTCAGCAGCGACCTTCAGCTTGGCGCGGACCTTGCCGTTGATCTGAACAGCGATCTCGATGGTGTCTTCGACACATCTTGCTTCATCCCACTCGACCCAGCTCTGGGTGGTGATGGGGCCGCCGAAGCCCATGATCTCGAACAGTTCCTCAGTGATATGAGGAGCGAAGGGGTTCAGCATAACCAGCAGATCGCGGTATTCCTTGCGGGTAATGGCGCCGGTAGCCTTGACGGTGTTGCGCAGAGCCATCATGGCAGCGATAGCGGTGTTGTACTTCATGTTCTCGATGTCTTCAGAAACCTTCTTGATGGTGCGGTTGAAGGCTACCTCGACCTCGGGACGGTAAGAGTCGCCGTCGATGACCTTGTCCTGCATGTTCCAGATATCATCCAGGAAGCCCTTGCAGCCACGGACGGAATCCTGGCTCCAGGGAGTGCTTGCGCCGTAGTCGCCCATGAACAGGATATAGATACGCAGGGTATCTGCGCCGTACTCATTTACAACATCCAGAGGGTCAACGACGTTGCCCTTGGACTTGGACATCTTGTCGCCGTCGGGTCCGAGGATCAGACCCTGGGCGGTACGCTTGGCATAGGGTTCGTCCATCGAGACTGCGCCGATGTCATACAGGAACTGATGCCAGAATCTGGAGTAGATCAGATGGCGGGTAACGTGTTCCATACCGCCGTTGTACCAGTCAACGGGCATCCAGTAATCGATGGCTTCCTTGGAAGCGAAAGCCTCATCGTTGTGCGGATCGCAATAACGCAGGAAGTACCAGGAAGAACCTGCCCACTGGGGCATGGTATCGGTCTCACGCTTGGCAGCGCCGCCGCACTTGGGGCAGGTGCAGTTGACGAAGGATTCGATCTTGGCCAGGGGGCTCTCGCCGCCTTCGCCGGGCTCAAAGTTTTCTACCTCGGGCAGCTTGAGGGGCAGCTCTTCATAAGGAACGCCGACCATGCCGCAGGTGGGGCAGTGAACGATGGGAATGGGT
>JAFQND010000048.1 GCA_017396055.1 Oscillospiraceae bacterium | reverse complement strand
GACCTTGTGGCATATCTCTTCGGCGGACAGACCGCCACCGTCAGCCGCGTGGTCTACACCCTTGTCGGCCTCGCCGCCATCTGGTGTATTTCTCTGCTGTTTCGCGAGAGACTTGCAAGTGACAGGGACTAAATTTCCCGTCCGGGAAACAAAAAAAGCCGCAGCTTTTGATAAGCCGCGGCTTTTTGTCATTAAGATCAGCCGAAAATGAACAGGCCCAGCGCTATCTGCGCAAGCAGGATCAGCGGAAATCCGATCGTGAAGCTGCGATGGCGCGTTTTATGGCGAAACAGGCGCATACCCGCAATGCCGCCGAGGCTGCCGCCCACCGCGGCAAGCGCAAAGAGCGTGGCCTCCGGAATGCGGCGCATGCCCTGCTTTGCAGCGAATTTATCCACGCCCATCAGCACGAACAGCAGTGCATTGACTGCAACAATGTAAATATAGATTTCCTGCATAAAAAAACTCCTTCTGCGCCGGCATCGCCGGTGGGAATTCGCAATCAGGTGAAGGTATAGCGCAGGAAATTCCCCTTGCCGTCGCCCGTCACGATAATGGTGTCGCCGCCGGGTGTTTTCGAGATGTCAATGACCGGGTATCTGCCATTTTCCTTGACATATGCTTCGGGGCTTTCTGCCTCGACCTCAATCAGCTCTTTCTTGGCATGCTGGTCGCCGCCGCAAGCGGTGATGTCTTCCACAAAAACTTCGTACTCGTTCATGGCTAAGCTCCTTATCTTATGAATTTGGGGACTTTATTTTATCACGCCGCTGCGAAAAAAACAAGAACCCGCTGCCGAAGACATAAAAAAAGACCCGCCGCAGCGGGTCTTTTGAGGTTTGCAGATTAGCCGAAGAGGATCTGCAGCGGCATACGCTGAGCAGCCTGCTCTTCGCGGGTGAAGCCGAACTTCTCGGTGTTGTAATCGTCGATGGCGTCGATCAGTGCCTGATAGGTGCCGGAGAAGACGGAACCCGGGCCTCCCTGGGTGATGCAGGGGATGAAGCCCTGACCCTGGCAGCGCTCGATAGCGCGGCGTGCGACGCGGTTTGCGTCTTCCTGGGTCCAACCGGTGAAGTCGATGCTCTTGTTGTCGATGTCGCCCATGAAGCCGATCTTGCCGCGGTACTCCTTGAGCAGCTCGGCGTTGTTGTTGGACTCCATGCAGCCCTGCCACACGTCGATGCCCATCTCGATCATTGCGGGAAGCAGGTTTGCGCCGTAGCTGTCAGAGTGGTGGATGATGAACTCAACACCGTGATCCTTGTAGTACTTGTAGATCTTCTGATAGGGCTCAATGAAGAAGTCCTCAAAGACGTGAGTCGGCAGGAAGGAGTTTGCCTCGCTGCCCCAGTCGTCGTGATGGAACAGGGCGTCGGGATGCAGGTGAGAGCAGATGCCTTCAGCCATTTCGAGCTCGAAATCGGCGAGGTACTTGATCAGGTCATGCATCTCATCGGGGTAGAGCAGATAGTTCATCAGTGCTTCCTCGATGCCCTGCAGGTGGTGGCTCATCTCGAACAGACCGCCGACGACCAGAGTGGTGGCAAATGCCTTGTCACGGTCGATGGGATCGTACAGGGTCTCCTTGCACTGTGCCCACAGTTCCTCGGGGAACTTCAGGGAAGGAGCATGGACATAGTCCTGCCAGTGCTCGATGTCCTTGCAGACGATGGTTTCCGGGGTATGCACGGGGAATGCGCCGGGAACGTTCTCAGGGAAGGAGCGGGTAACGCCCCAGCTGTTCACGACGTTGGGGCCGCCCTTCTTGGCCTCGGGGTCGAGCATCATGAACGGATGAATGGCGAAATGGAGTGCTTCAAACTGGTTAACGATACGATCGGGCTTGCCGCCGATCAGGGTCTGTCGCATATTTTCTTTTGCGGTCAACATAGTATTTTGTCCCCCTCATAATTACTTTTGAAAAATGCAAATTCTTTGCTTATCCTACAGTATACCGAAGCCTCGCCTT
>JAFQND010000047.1 GCA_017396055.1 Oscillospiraceae bacterium | reverse complement strand
GATGATGACGGCGAGAAGAATAAAGGTAAAACAGCCGCAGCCGCGCTTTTTGGGCTGTTCGGCGGGATTTTTTCTGGCCATTTTGGCCCTCCTTGAGGAAAATTTTGGAAGTATGCACCGATAAAACGTATCAGCAAGGGGGAAGGTTGCAGGGTAGGTGTAGAATGAAGAATAAACATTTTATTTCTGTTTTTCCGAAGAGAGCGATACAGTACCACCTGCAGGAGAGGTACCACGTGCGAGAATTCCGTCCATCCAAATTCCAGAGGAATTTATGGCGAGGTCAGCAGACCGAGAGGAATTCTTGCAGATTAAGGAGCAAAGCGACGTATCTCTTATACGTTCTCTTTTTTCGCTCTCACTCTCGCATAGAACTCCTTCTGCATCGCGGGCAGAACAGTGTCGTCCTTGACGGTGCGGATCACTTCCGAGAGGTCTTCCGCTGCGGCCGAGAGGGCGGCTTCGCCCTTTTCTTCGC
Organism: Oscillospiraceae bacterium; assembly: GCA_017396055.1. GTDB lineage: Bacteria > Bacillota > Clostridia > Oscillospirales > Ruminococcaceae > Faecivivens. Next base: position 1,914 of record JAFQND010000047.1, on the reverse strand, counting down.
TGCCGAGCGAAGGGGTGCCGGTGACGTTTTCGGGATAGTTGTCATACCACCACAGACCGGTATAGATCCGGTTCAGGTGGGAGAGATCGTGCTTGGGCAGAATGGGTTCGGGCTGAGTCTGCTGTTCCATGATGACAGTGCCGGGAGCAGCCGCCATGATCAGAGAGGTCTCACATTCGTCGGCATGTCCGCCGCCGGGAGCCTCCCAGATGTCCAGAGCCTTGAATTTGTCGCCGCCGTAGGCAAAGGTCAGATAGACGGTATAATCCACCTCTCGGTCAGCCTGGGACATCATGAAATACTGTAAGAAATTGGTGTTGCCGCCGTGGCCGTTGACGATCAGGATCTTTTTGAAGCCGTTGCGGGCGATCTCGTCCAAAAGATGCTGGAAGATGGTGCAGGTAAGGTCGGTGGGGAAGTTGATGGTGCCTGCAAAACAGGAGGCCTCATGCACCTGACCGAACCAATAGGGAGGAAAGACGACACAGGGTTCTTTTCCGGCGGCCCGGACACAGACATCGTGTACAACGATGCCGTCGGTGCCGAAGGGCATATGGTCGCCGTGGCGTTCCAGCGAACCGATGGGGAGGATACAGACCTGCTCCTCGCGGGCGAGCTTTTTGAATTCGGGGGGAGTGAGATGTTCCCAGCGTACCTGCATGATGATCGTTCCTTTCGAATAATGTCGGATATTGTCGTAACATGTCGGTGTCTATACTTTGATTGTATGACGGATGAGGGAAAAAGTCAACGAGCAAATTTGTCAACGCGGTTGCTTTTCCCGCTTCCCTTGACTTCACGGGCGGGGACAGCTATAATATAAACTGATATACTACGTCTGACCAAAAAAGGAGATCATCATGGAACAGACCATTATCCGCGATAAAACTTTTGACGAAGAACGCTCTCTCTATGGCATCCGGAATGCCATTGTGGAGAACTGCACCTTTGCCGGCCCCGCTGACGGTGAGTCGGTACTGAAAGAGACCAGAGACATCGTGGTCAGAGACTGCAGCTTTTCGCTGCGCTATCCCTTCTGGCATGTGGTAGGCTGTGAGGCCGAGCGCTGCACCCTGGACGAGGCGACCCGCGCGCCCATCTGGTATGCCCGCGACTTTGTCATGAAGGACTCGGTCATCCGCGGCGTAAAATGCCTGTGCGAATGTGAAAATTCCACCTTTATCGGCTGTAAGGCCGTCTCTCCCGAATTCGGCTGGAGATGCCGCGGCGTCAAGCTCACCGACTGTGAGACCGAGGGCGAATATTTCCTCTTTGAGAGCAGCGACGTCGAAGTGGTCCGCCTGCAGATGAAGGGCAAATACTCCTTCCAGTACATGAAAAACCTGCATATTGTCGATTCGGTCCTGGACACCAAGGATGCTTTCTGGCACAGTGAAAACGTCGTGGTCGAAAACTCGGTGGTCAAGGGCGAATACCTGGGCTGGTTCTCGAAAGGACTGACCCTGATCAACTGTAAGATCATCGGCACTCAGCCCCTCTGTTACTGTGAGGATCTGAAGCTTGTGAACTGCACCATGGAGGGCACCGACCTCTCGTTCGAATATTCCTCTGTCGAGGCGGACATTGTCGGCCATATCGATTCGGTCAAGAACCCCAAATCGGGCCACATCGTTGCCGACTCCATCGGCGAGATCATCTGGGAAGGCTCGGTCATGGACACCAAGGGCGAAGTCACCATCAGAAAATAAGAAAAAAGCTCTCCTTTGCGGAGAGCTTTTTCAGTAGGGGCACTCGACACGCCGCTTTGCGGCTTAGTCTCGATACGCTCCCTTCGGGAACTTAATCTGCAAGAATGTCTCGCGGTCGGAGCGACCGCGCGTGGTACTTCTAACGAAAAACGTCGATAGGCTCCCCTGTGTAAGGGGAGCTGCCGAACATAGTGAGGCTGAGGGG
>JAFQND010000046.1 GCA_017396055.1 Oscillospiraceae bacterium | reverse complement strand
CTCCAGGAAGCCGGGTTTCTGGTACTGGGGCTCGTTGGCAGGATCTTCCAGGTCCAGGCCTTCGTGAGACAGATGCCACAGGTTCATATCCTTGGAGTAGTTGGTCTCACGGCTGATCTTGATGGGAACATTGTGAGCCTCAGCGTAGTCGATCTCTTCTTCTCTGGACTTGATATCCCAGATTCTCCAGGGAGCAATGATCTTCATATGAGGAGCAAATGCCTTGATGGCCAGTTCGAAACGAACCTGGTCGTTACCCTTACCGGTGCAGCCGTGGCAGATGGCGTCAGCGCCTTCAGCCTTAGCGATCTCAACGATGCGCTTTGCAATAACGGGACGTGCGAAAGAGGTGCCCAGCAGATATTTGCCTTCGTAAACGGCACCAGCCTTCAGAGTGGGGAATACATATTCGTCAACGAATTCCTGCTGGATATCTTCGATATACAGCTTGGAAGCGCCGGTGGCCTTTGCTCTCTCTTCGAGGCCTTCCAGCTCGGCATCCTGTCCGACGTTGCCGGAAACACAGATAACTTCACAGCCGTAATTTTCTTTCAGCCACGGAATAATAATGGAAGTATCCAGACCGCCGGAATAGGCAAGTACTACTTTTTTGAATTCGCTCATGATGATTCTTTCCTTTCTTTGAAAGGCGGACTTTCTGTAAAAATTCCGCCGTATTTTTCGATATGAACCTATTATACACTTCTTTTGAGAAAATGCAAGCATTTTTTGGAATTTATTTATCGATATTCATTTTTATACAATTAATTATGCATAATCTATCAGCAAAAAGATGTATATTCTGCCACTTTGAAGGAGAAAAGTGCTGAACCGTCACCGATTTTTTATCTATTATGCAGTAAAGTATTATCGCTTGTTGAATATTTTTTATCATAACGGGGAAAAACGCTGAATATACGCTTACTGTATACAGTTGTTTGTGAAAAGCATATAATACGGATATATTATTTTGTGCATCGCTACAAATATACGAATTTTTACGAATATTTATGAAAAATACTTGCATATTATAGAATAATGATGTATAATGCAATCAAGATCAGAAGATCAGATCCTAAGATGCAACCATTTGAAAGGAGCGTACCCGTTATGACGAATATGACCACCAAGAAAGCACTCATCCTTCTCGACAAATCTGACTGCGTACGAACCCTTCAGATGGCCGAAGAGCTCTGCATGCAGGGCTACGACCTTTATGCCAAGGGCGAGATGGTACATTTCTTCAATAAGAATATGATCCCCGTCAGCCTGTGCCATGACGATATGTCGTTTGACGTTATCCTGAAATAACCACACCTCCTCATGCTCCCCCGTCCTGTTTTGGGCGGGGGATTTTTCTGTTCGATCCTCCCTTTACATTTTGCAAAAAAGTATTTATAATGAAGAAAGATCTGTTTCTTTTACAGACACCGTGATCGACCCGAATCAAATACGTCTTCGGAAAGGATGTTTTATGATGACTTTAGAAGAAAAACTGCGGCTTCTCTGTGAAGCCACCGGCGTAACCGGCGATGAAGGCGCTGCCTCTGAGGTAGCAGCCGATCTTCTGCGGGAATACACCGACAAAGTGACCATCACTCCCGACAACAGTGTCCATGCGATCGTCTATGAGGCAGGCGAAGACAAACCCACCCTGCTGTTCGATGCACACATCGATGAGATCGGCATGATCGTCACCCATATCGACGACGACGGTTTTGTCCGCGTGGGCAGTGTCGGCGGTATGGACCGCCGCCTGCTGCTGGCTCAGGAAGTTGTTCTCCACGGCACCGAAGAGATCCCCGGCGTTGTCCTGACCCGCGCTCCCCATCTGCAGAGCCCCGAAGAACATGACAAAGTTCCGGAAGTCAAGGATATCATCATCGACACCGGCATTCCCGGCGACGAACTGAAAGAGATTCTCTGCCTCGGCGACCGCGCTACCCTGAAGAGCCGCTTTGTCCGCCTGCAGGGCGACCATGTCAGCTCCAAAGCAATGGACGACCGCAGCTGTGCTGTCTGCATCTTTGCCGCTCTGGATGAGCTCAAAGGCAAAGAACTGCCTGTAAACCTCGCCGTCAGCTTCACCTCCCAGGAGGAGATCACCGGCACCGGCGCTACCAACACCGCCTATACCCTTCATCCCGATGTGGCTATTGCCGTTGACGTCACCAATGCCATGACTCCCGATTCCGACAAGCTGAAGTGCAGCGAACTGGGTAAGGGCGCCGCCATCGGCATCGCTCCCGCTCTTGACCGCAAGATCTGGAAAAAGCTGATCGCTCTGGCAAAAGAACATGATATCCCCTATCAGCACGAGGTCATGGGCGGTCACACCGCCACCAACGCAGACCTGATCGTAACCGTCCGCGGAGGCGTACGCACCGGTCTGATCTCTCTGCCCCTGCGTTATATGCACACTCCCATCGAAGTGGCACGTCTCTGTGATATCGAAGCGATCGGCAAGCTGCTGGCAGCCTACGCTCTCGACCCCGAGCTGTGAGAAAGGAAGGCATCGACATGGATCTGAAACTGCTCGAAAAACTCTGTGAACTGAACGGCATCCCCGGTGACGAAGGCGATGTTGTTGATTTTATCGTTTCTGAGATCGAAGGTCACTGCGAAAGCTGGCAGGTAGACCCCCTCGGCTCGCTGATCGTCTTCAAAAAGGGTAAGGAAACTCCCAAAAAGCGTGTTCTCTTCTCCGCTCATATGGATGAAGTCGGCATGATGGTCTCTTACATCACCGATGAAGGTCTTCTGAAGGTCGTACAGGCCGGCGGTATCGATGACCGCGCGATCTTCGGCCGTCAGGTACAGATCGGCAAGAATCGCATTCCCGGTGTTGTCGGCGCCAAAGTTCTTCATCACCTCACCGACGAAGAGCGCGGCAAAGCCCTCAAGACCTCCAAAATGTACATCGATATCGGCTGCACCACCCGCGAAGAGGCTGAAGCTCTGGTCGAGATCGGCGATCCCGTCTGCTTCGTCTCTGACTTTGAGATGCTGGGCAAAAACCGCATCAAGGGAAAGGCTCTGGACGACCGGTTCGGCTGTGCTGTCATGATCGAGATGATCAAAAAAGATCTGCCCTACGACTGCTGGTTCTGCTTCACTTCTCAGGAAGAGATCGGCCTCAAGGGCGCATGGAGCGCCGGCTACATCGTCAATCCCGATATCGCTGTTATCCTCGAAACTACCACTCCCGGCGACCTGCCCGGCGTATCTGCTCCCGACGACTGCTGCCGTCTGGGCAAGGGCGCCGTTGTTCCCTTCATGGACCGTGCTACTCTTTATCCCAGAAACCTGTATAAATGGGCTCATACCACCGCCAAAGAACGCGGCATCGCCATCCAGACCAAGACTCTCGTCGCCGGCGGCAACGATGCCGGTGCTTACCAGAAGATCCGCGGCGGCGCTGCCTGCCTGAATATCTCTGCACCCTGCCGCTGCCTGCACAGCGCCACTGTAATCGCCGACCTGGGTGATATCGACGCTGTTGAAAAGCTGGCTCTGATCGCAGCCGAGGAGCTGCCCAACTTTTGAGGAGGATTTCCATGAATTTTTCCGATCTTATGCGTTCCGGCAGACTCTACTCCTGCCGTGATATGACTCCCGATGTCAGAGAAAGCTATGACCGTACCCAGGACCTGATCTATGAGTACAATCTCTGCAGAGCCAGAGAATGGGACAAGCGGTGTGCGATTCTCAAAGAAATGATCCCCGATCTGGGCGAAGGCGCCTGCATCGAACCGCCCTTCTATCTGACCCACGG
>JAFQND010000045.1 GCA_017396055.1 Oscillospiraceae bacterium | reverse complement strand
TTTTTCCGAACAATCGCAGATGTGAAGTACAGAGTCCTGGCAGTTGATGACGCTGCCCTGTACTTCTTTCGCCAAAGATAGGGTGTACCCGTTCAGACAGAGATCGATATAAGTGGCATTTCCTGTTGATCTGATGATCTTTAGCGTCTCTGAAAGCTCGGTATCTTCGGCGAGGTAAAGATTATGGTAGCCGCTTAAGGTAGTGTTATCGGCAGAAAAAGGCTTTCGTATGGTGTGATCGCATCCTTCCGCCGATACCGGCAGCGATAAACTCACCGCCGCCAGCATCAGTGCACATATCAGCCCGAAAACTTTTTTCACATTTTTCCTCCTTTCGGAGGATCAGAACTCCACAGCCACAACGCCCGCCGCAGGTACTTTGACCGGCTTTGTCAGGTCTGCTTCAACAGTGAACGGCTTGACAGCTTCGGGAGCATCAAAGGTATTGTGTGCATGGGGATCTTCTGCCGCAAGTACGCGGATGATGCCCTTTTCGGGGATACAGCTTCCTACGCCGCTCAGCATCACTTCGATATCCTCGCCATAGGTCAGGTTTGCGATGGTGACAAGAGTCTTTCCGTCCTTTTCCGAAGCGGAAACAGACAGCTTTCCGTCGTCTGCCGTAAAGACCGCGTCGATGGCTTCGGCGCCCTTATGTCCTTTATACATATCAAAGATATGATAGGTGGGGGTAGTGATGCAGTGCTCGCCCGAGGCAAGGAACAGCGCGTGCAGATTGTTGACCAGCTGTGCCACATTGGCCATCTTGATCTTGTCGCAGTGACGGTTGAAGATGTTCAGAGTCAGTGCCGAAACAACGGCGTCGCGCATGGTGCTCTGCTGTTCAAAGAGGTTATAGCCCTTGCTGGGACCGGAGCCGTCGGGATGCCAGCAGCCCCATTCGTCGATGACCAGCTTCATGTTTTTATCAAGGCCATAGCCCGAAATGATATGCCAGTTGCGCTCGATGATATCCTCCATCTTTCCGGCCTGCAGCATCATCTGGTCCCATTCTGCTTCGGTGAAGGCAACGGGGTCGCCCGCCGCGCCGCAGTAATAATGCATCGAGAAACCGTCCACCAGCCGTCCCATGACATTTTTCGATGCCATGGTCAGATTGCGGCAGAAGCCGTCGGTCCAGCTGTAGTCAAATGCATCAGAACCACAGGCAAACATCTGCATCGGCGAGAGATTGCGCATGATGGTGGCGAATCTGCGGTATTCGTTGGCATAATATTCAGGGGTCATGTTGCCGCCGCCGCCCCAGTTTTCGTTGCCTACGCCCCAGTAGGGGATATCAAAGGGTTCGGGGTGACCGTTTTTCTCACGTTCTTTTGCCAGTGTGGTAGTGCCGCGGGGAGAGAGACAGTAATCCATCCAGTTGCGGATATGCAGGGGAGTGACCGAGGTCAGGTTGGCAGCAAAATAGGCTTTCGCGCCGATCAGTTCGCACAGCTCAGCGAATTCATGGGTGCCCACTTCGTTGGATTCGTATCGGTGATCATAGGGCGTCCACCAGTTGGTGCGGGTGGGGCGGTCTTCACCGATGCCGTCCCGCCAGTCATAGATCTCGGCAAAGCAGCCGCCGGGCCAGCGCAGAACAGGGGGCTCGATGGCTTTGAGCTTTTCCACCAGTTCTTTGCGGAAACCGTTGATATTCGGAATATCCGAGTCTTTTCCGACCCAGAGTCCATCATAGAATACGCCGCCGATATGCTCGGAAAAATGACCGTAGATCTCGGGTGCAATGGTGCCAAGCTTTTTGGGATATACCAGATATAATGTATTCATAGTCAGAATCCTTTCCGGTGTTTTGTATTTTCAGTATATCGTTTTCGGACATTCCGGTCAATAGTCATCATGATTATTGACAAAAAATTGGTTAAAGTCTATACTGATGGCAGGAGATATTGAAAAGGAGAGATCTCATGCAATCTATTCGTATCATCACCATTCCGGACTGTAAAATGCTCTCATCCGGTACCGGTATGTTCGGAGACGGCATTCTTGAGCGCTTTGACGAGTGGCTGCAGGCAAAGCCTCAAAGCATTTTTCCGAAAGATTTTCTTTACTGGGATGATTCTGCCGAAATCCCCGGATTCTGCTGGCTTTATCTGTATGAAGGCGGAGAGATCCCCTACGGTTTTTCACTCGTTGATTTCAAAGGTGGTCTTTATGCTGTCTCCACCGATATCGACGGGCAGACCGATACCGACGCCATGAACAGGGAAAAGGATGAGTTTCTCGCTGCAAACGGTTTTGAGCGGGATCCCGCCCGCCCCGAGCTGGGCAATATCATCACATCCAAAAAAGCGGAAAAGATCCTCGGCTATTGCCAGATGGATTACTATACCCCCATCCGCCCCAGAACCTGATATCATCAAGGAGTATCCGATGAAAAGATCAATGATGCAGATGTATGTCAAAGGCAGCATAGAAGCGGTTGAACTGTACCGGCGGGCTTTTGATGCTAAGATCCTCGGATTGTACCCGGATGAAGACGGCGGATACATGCACTCTGAATTGGATGCTTTCGGTCAGATACTGGCGGTGTCCGAACTGCAAAACGGACTTTCCGCCGGTAATACCATGCAGTTCTGCTTCCATTTCGGAGAGGGCGGGGAAGAACATGTCAGACGCGCTTATGAAGTTCTGAAGGAAGGCGCGGTCATCGATCATCCTCTGGGTCCCTGTGATTACAGTCCCTGTATGTTCTCGTTGAAAGATAAGTTCAGCGTATGCTGGTGCTTGTTTGTATGACAGTCCGATTCGCACGATCAGATTATCGTGCAGACAATATTTTATAAAAATCAGGAGGTTTACTTATGATCATCGAACAGCGTATCAAAGACTTTGAAAAACTCGGCTTCGGCGTATTTGTCCATTTCGGTGCCTACAGCGTTCTCGGAAAAGGCGAGTGGGCCCGCCATATGTATCAGATCCCCTTTGAGGAGTACGAGACCTACCGCAAACAGTTCAACCCCAAACCCACCTGGGCAAAGGAACTTGCCGCTGCCGCAAAAAATGCCGGTGCCAGATATATCACCCTGACCACCCGCCATCACGACGGCTTTTCGCTGTACGACACCTGCGGCCTTAACGATTATGATGCGCCCCACACCTGCGGACGTGACCTGATCAGAGAGTATGTCGATGCCTGCCGCGAATACGGTCTGATTCCTTTCTTCTATCACACTCTTCTCGACTGGTATCACCCCGACTATAACACTGATTTCCCGTCCTATCTGAAATATCTGCGTGCCAGCGTCGAGATCCTCTGCACAAAATACGGCAAGATCGGCGGTATCTGGTTTGACGGCAAGTGGAATAAACCCAACGATGACTGGGAAGAGGATGCCCTCTATGGCATGATCCGCAAATATCAGCCCGACGCCATGATCATCAACAACACTGGCCTTTCCGCCCGCGGTGCCCTCGGACACATCGAACTGGACAGCGTTACCTTTGAACGCGGACGTCCCTCGCCCCTGAATCTGGCCGATTCTCCCAAATATATCGCCAGCGAGATGTGCGAAGTCTTCAACAGCCATTGGGGCTATGCCGCCGAGGACCTGAACTATAAAGCTCCCGCCGACTGCATCCGTGATATTGCCCAGTGCCGCCGTTACGGCTCCAACCTGCTGATGAACGTCGGTCCCATGGGCGACGGTTCCATCCGTTTCATCGATGCCGCCATGCTGGACGTGATGGGACAGTGGCTGAAGATCCATGAAGGTATCCTGGAGGCTCTGCCCTGCGGCATCGAGGTCGAGAACAAGAAGGATGACTTCGTTCTCGAAAAGGACGGCAAGTATTATCTATTTGTCGACTCGCTGACCATCAAGGCTGACCCCAATGTCGGCATCGACTCCGACACCGACGATCATCTGGACATTTTCCGTCTGGACAAAGAGATCGTTTCCGTCCGCTGGCTGGATGACGGCACCGAGCTTGCCTTCACCCAGAAGGACGGCGTTGTCCGTGTCAAGCCCACTTCCTTCGAATACGGCCGCAATCTGGTCGTCCGTGTAGCAGAAATTACGGTAAAATGATCTCCGCAAAGGAGGTTTCCATGAAAAAACGCTTTTCCGTACTTGCGGCGGCAGCGATTCTGTCGCTTGCCGCCTGCACCTCCGCGAAAGAATACGTTCCTCCCGAAACGATGGAGTGGAGGCGGAATGGGGAGAAGATCACGCTGACGCTTGATAGCTCCCATGATGTTTCATCTACGTCTACGGCAGCAAACGGCATTGTTTTTCAGTCTGTATTATCTAATTATAAGGCTGAAAACGATGACCGGTATACTTTTATGGACGACGTGTTCTTCAGTTACCATAGCGCAGATTCGGTATCTGCTTATAAAGCCAATTCGTCTGTCGAAACCGATTGCATGCCCGTGACTGAACAGTTTCTTGTCGATGCCGGGATCGATCTGGATGATTATGAATTTTCGGGTTTTTATAAAGCGCATTTGAGGTATGAGTATGAGGCTCTGAGCACCGATGCTGAATACGGTTCTATTCAGGTTGATTACTTAGCTGACGGCACTCTCGATAGAGTTAGTCTTTCCACAGCCTATCCGGCAGATGTGAAACCTCCCGCCGGAGATGTCGCTTTTTTTGAGCGGGAACTGAAAAAACATCTGAAAAAGATCGACTATGCCGATTATCAGATACTGGACCAAACTGTGAGATACGGACGGCGTGGGAAATTCCTGTTGGCGAAATATGAGTTGTCTTTGTGGAATGGTGAAAAATCAGTCCATGAAACCTTTACTTTCGCCCGCAAAAAACTTTTCTGAGGAGCAGATATGAACCACTACGATATCGCGGCCTACATCTGGCCTGCCTATACCGGCGACGAGCCCCGCACCCGCATCTTCTGGCCTGAAGGAATGGGGGAGTGGCAGACCGTCCGGGATGCTGATGCAAAATTCGACGGTCATTCCTGGCCCAGAAAGCCTCTTCTCGGTTTCCAGAATGAAGCCGACCCCGCCGTCATGGAACAGCAGATCGACCTTGCCGCCGATCATGGCGTCAATGTCTTTATCTATGACTGGTACTGGTTTGACGGCAGACCTTTCCTCGAGCAGTGCCTCGACAACGGCTATCTGAAGGCGAAAAACAATGACCGCGTCCGGTTTTATCTGATGTGGGCAAACCATGACGCTGTCAGCGTCTGGGACAAGCGCACCGCCGAGCGGGGAGACCTCATCTGGAAAGGCGCACAGGACGAACAGGAATTCGATAAGGTCTGTGACCGGGTCATCGAAAAATATTTCTCCCACCCGTCTTATTATAAGATCAGCGGCAAGCCTGTCTTCATGATTTACGATGTGGAGAATCTGATCGCAGGTCTTGGCGGTCTTGAAAATACCCGTCTCTGTCTTGACCGCTTCAGAGAAAAGTGTGTCGCTGCCGGTTTCCCCGGTCTCGAGCTGCAGCTGACCCAGTGGGGTGAACGCATCCTCAACGTCAGCGGCGTGGACGGAAACGCAGAAAACCGCCGCTCCACCGCCGAAGTCCTGGCAGCACTGGGCTTTGACAGCGTGACCAACTATCAGTATGTCCATTTTCTTGATGTAAGCCGTGACTATCGTGCCATCACCGAAGATGCAAAGACTTGCTGGGAAAAATTCACTGCCGATTATCCGGTGCCCTATTATCCCCATGTCTCTCTCGGCTGGGACAACAATCCCCGCTATCATTCTTTCCGCCCCGATATCGTCACCGGCAACACTCCCGAAGCGGTGGAGGAGGCTCTTCGTGCCGTGAAGGCTTTTGTCGATTCCCACGACCTGCCCGTGCCGC
>JAFQND010000044.1 GCA_017396055.1 Oscillospiraceae bacterium | reverse complement strand
TTTTGCGGCGGGTCTGGTATCCTTTGCCGCAGTGATCCATCAAGTTCTGCAGATGGGCGACGCGGATATCCGCAAAGGGCATTTTGTAGAGGGGTACGCAGGCTTTGTATGCGGCTTTGTAGCCGTTGATGTTGGAACTGCTGATGGTTTCATACTTCCGGACGGACCATTTGTCATAAACTTCGGAGAATGTGACGCGATGGGCGCTGAGATCGTAGGGGCTGGCGTTGTATTCCGCCAGAGCGGAAAGCGCCTCGCTGCGGGTAGGATAGTAGCCGAGGATCTGACAGATCTGTTTGCCGGTTTCCTCGTCATAGCCGAGGGTCTTGCGGACCATCCAGGGGCGCCGGCGCTTGCCGGAGAGTTTGGTGACGGAGCCATAGCCGTTGGGGAGTCTAATGGGAATCACCTTCTTTCACTTTACGACGGTTTCTGGCCTGTTCTGTAGCAGTGGCCCAGCGGCAGTTTTCAGGACAATAGTTGCCGTTAACATCAATTCTGTCTATTGATAGAACTTCACTGTACCCATGCTTTATAGACCATTCGTAAAAAGCTTTGAAGTTTTCCTGCCATTCGGCACAAACGGCGATTCCTCGCGCACCGTACCATTTATAGCTGGGATTGTTGGGATTGGTGCAACGATTTTTCATCCCTTTCCAGATCCGATAGATTCGAGTACCTCCCATTCCGTGCGCTTTTCTGTTCGGACGAAGCAGGTGGTTTTCGTGATTGAGACAACCGCAAGAGAGTGTGTTACCTCTCACCAGAGAATCGCTGTCGGCGATGTGCGATTTACCGCAGTCGCATTGACATTCCCACAGGTAGCGACTGTGTCTGTTTTTGCCGATAACTCTCAGCGCAGTAAGGCGTCCGAATTTTTGACCGGCTAAATCTAGCATTTTGGGCATAAAAAGACCATCCTTTCTTGAAAATGAGTAGACAAATCCAAGCCCGGATGGTATAATAATCATGCGATGATATGGGCCATCCTGGCTTCATATTGCTCCCGTTCTGGTGTTGGCGCACCGGAGCGGGATTTTTTTGGTTTAAAGTACTTTCAAGTAACTTTAAAGTAGAATTTGTAAGTGATCCTTACAGCTTCCCAATGACTTTGCCGACGCAGAAGACATTCTCACCCTGTTCGACATCGTCATATTCAGGATTAAGGGAATGGAGGGAGTTGGCGGCGCGCTGTTTGATATAAGCGCTGCCATCGATGACCCAGATACCGAACTCACCGACACTAACATCGTCCTGCTTACGGACGAAGACCAGATCGCCGTCGGCATACTTAGGTTCCATGCTGTCGCCGGAGACCCGGATACAGAAATCTGCCCGGCGGGTGGTGGGAGTGTCGGGGACGGGGATCGGCTCGGAAATGGTCTCGTCCAGCCAGTTACCGTAACCGGCCGATGCGGGCTGATCAAAGAGGGGCAGCTCGATCACATTGGGAGCAAGCTCGTCTTCAGCGGCCTGATCCGCTAGACGCTGGATCTCCAGCTCCAGAATCATATCGACCATCTTTTTACCGTACCCGTCGAGGGTGCGGTATTTTTTTATAAGCTCAAGTTCGGTCGAAGTGAAGATAGGCCCTTTGGTGTTGGATTTTGGATCGATATCGTCCAGAGTACCGCCCATGGCATAAACGATGCGGGTTAGAACATCGACGGAAGGGTTAGGCGCGTGTCCGGACATGATTTTTGAAACCGTACTTTTGGGTGCGTCCGCCTTGTCAGCGATCTCGCCGATGGTCAGACCGCTGGTAGCTTTTAGTTGAACAAGTAAGTCAAACCAAGTCATTTTGTTCACTCCTTTGCCTTCATTATAGCCTGAGAAGAAACGCCTGTCAATAATAAAGTTCCGAATACGGAAAATATTTTTCCAAAAAGGCTTGACATATTCCGAATAACGAACTATAATCAAGATAAAGATTCCGAATACGGAACTTTTGGAGGTGAGAAGGATGAATAATCTGAAAGCGGAACTCGCCCGGCGCAACATAGCTCTTTGCGAAGTAGCGCAAACCTTAGGCATCTCCGTGAAGACGCTTTACAACAAGCTGTACGGAAGATCGACCTTCGGCATTGACGAGGCGTTCAAGATTCGGGATACATATTTCTCGGGCATGGGGCTGGACTATCTGTTCGGGAAGGGCGAGGAATAAAAACTGCCGACCCTGCGGGGATGCAAGGTCGGCAGAGTATGGAACCAGCAACTGCTGCGATGATGTTCAGAACCTATGTTGATACCTTGAGATGCTGGAGCGCGAATCAGTTCACCTGAGAGGCGGGGCCGCCTTTGGACAGGTAAAGAGTTTTCGCTTTTTTGAGAAGGGATTCGGAGATCTTAATTTCGCCAGCGAGCATCAGATCAACTTCGTCACTGCGCAAAGCTTTCAGTCTCTCGATCCGTTCGTCGAGTGCTGAGTAAATTACAGCAAGCTCCAGTATATTCAAGCTTTCCATGTTTTCACCCCCTTTCAAGAACATTATACAATGCGAACTGGAAAAAGTAAACAACTAAAGTCCAATATATGGGACAGAAAGGAAAGAAAGATGAAAATCATCATTGAAACCACCGCAAAAGAGGCCGCAGATCTGATGAAAGAAATGCAGAAAATCGAACCGGCAACGGAGGCCGAGCTGTTCTGGCTGGAGGAGCGGGCGAAGTGGCTGGAACAGATGAGAGAGCGAGAGAAGGGGGAGCGCCATGGCGATGAGTAAAGAAACGGCTCTTCAGCTTTTGAAGCTCTGTCTGAAGAGCATGGACAAGCGAGGGGTACAGGCAACTTACCGGGTTGTCAAGGGCGCTGGTGCAGCCTATCAAAAGAAGTTCAACGAAACCTTTCTCGAAGCGATCCGGATAGGGGCGGAAGCTCTGGAAAGGGAGATTGAGAGGGAGGGGTGAGGGGATGGATGATAAGATCAGCCTAAAAAGACGCTGGAAGAGTTGGCGGTATCTGAAGTACTGCCAGCAAAACAGAAGGAAGATCGAACGCCTGAAACGGAGAATAGAAAAAAGAAGCAAGGGATCGTCCTCACTTCTTCGAGAAATAATGGTTTTCGTTTTGGAAGTGATACTCGCGCTTTTGATAACTTTGTTGCTTAGCGCGGCGGCATTTGCTCTGACTGGACATTATTGAAACCATTCTTTCTGATGCCGGTATAGCACAGAGAGGAGGAAAAGGAAAGGAGGGGGCAGACATGGCAAACTATATCATCCGCACGATCACGGTGGACGAGGCGGCGAGACGGCTGCAGGCGGCCGGGATGAAGATCAGCGGCCAGAGGCTGCGGGCGGGGATCATCCAGGGCGTGTACCCCTGGGGGGAGCACGTGAAGATGAAGATGGACGAGTTTCTCGTCTATGAAAAGCTGTTCGAGAAATGGATCGCTGAAAGAGGAGAAGTCACGGCAGAGGCTTGATACAACAGAGGAGCGTAAACAACAAGTAGTTACACAACACGGAGGGAACATCATGACTTGTTATGACGAGTATTACGACGAATATCGCTGCTGTGAGTTCTGCGGCAAAACCGGCACCAGCAGAGTACCGCTGCACCGGCACCACGTTTTCGGCGGCTCCAACCGGAAGATTAGCGACCGGCTGGGCATGGTAGTGGATCTCTGCCACGAATGTCACGAGGGAAAGGACGGCGTTCACCGGAACCGGGCGAAGGATCTGGAACTTAAGCAGCGCTTCCAGCAGGAGTATGAGGACGAGGGACATTCCCGGGAGGAGTTCCGGCTGCTGTTCGGGAAGAGTTGGTTATGAGAGAAAGGAGAAGTGAGGCCGATGGAGCTGAAAGCAAGGGTCTATAGGGTGTTCGACGACGGCAGACCGCTGAAGGCGATCATGTCGATGAGGTATGGTGAGCTGATCATCGAGCGGGTGAGGCTGGTGGAGATGTCGGACGGGCGTCTGATCATGGCGATGCCCTGCCGCAAACACAAGGGCAGATATTATGACTGTGCCTGGCCGATGACGGAAGGGCTGCGCAGTGCGATGGAAGAGGAGGCATTGAGAGCGTATGAAGCTGAAAAGGATGTTGTACGACTGGGGAACGATGGCGCTGAGTCTGATGGCAGTAGTGATGCTGATGTGGCTGATGCTCTGGCACATGTATGAAGCGAACGATCTTATCACAGCGATGGTTTTAGGCGGCGTGGCTATGGCAATTGTACTGAGAGAGGCATATCATCAGTGGACCAGAGAACAGAGGACAAAGCGGGCACGCCGCCGATAAGGCGGCGCAGCCTTGCGGCTGTTTCCTCGTTCGAAATGATTCGGACGGAGAAAGAACCGCAAGTTGGTTCTTAGACTATTGGAAAGGAGGTTGAAATGGATGAATGGTGCGATAAGGGATTATTGCAGTTTTGTCGCAGACCGGGAGCTGCTTGTACGGATGGAGTATGAGCGGATGGGCGGAAGAGTCGGAAGGAAGTACGATCTGAACGCGCTGCCGATCAGAAATGCGCTTGCCGAGTGGAAATCAGCGAAGCGCATTCCGCAGACGGCGCCGTTGAGCGAGAGCGAACGGATGGAGTTCGAACTTTGGCTGACGGCAAAAAGGCTGGAACACAAAGAAAAAATCCTCTGAGCGACGGATGCTCAGAGGATTTGCCATAACCCGATGGGCAGACGGATTTGATGGACAACTATATTATACCGCAAAAAGAGGAAAAGCGCAAGTTCAGAAAAATGCAGGCCAGGCCTGCTTTGGCGGCTCGGTAAAGGTATTAAGTTTAGAACCCGTACAAGTCCCCGGCAGGATTTGACTTGGCATGGCAGGAAGATTGATGGGAGGGCAGAGCGGTGGCGTATATGCAGAGGACGGTGGTGGCGGGGAAGACGATGGAGATCGAAAAATATCTCTGTTGTCCGAAACCCCATCACCGGAAGGGACCGCGGGTAAACCCCACATCGGAGCAGATGGAACGGGTGAACGAACGGAACGCAGCCAAGACGCTGAGGCGGCTGATCAATGCCAATTTCCGGGAAGGAGATCTGCATCTGGTTCTGACCTATCGCGGGACACCGCCGGATCCGGAAACGGCAAAGGATAATCTCAGAAGGTTTCTCAGAAAGATGCGGAAGCTCTATGCAGCGGCGGGGCAGGAGCTGAAATATGTGGTGACCACCGAGTGTAAGGCGAAGCGGATCCATCATCACATGGTGGTGAGCAAAGCGGACGTGAACGATATCAGAAAGCTTTGGGAACACGGTATTCTGCGATTGAGTGTGCTGGATGACAGCGGGGATTATCACAAACTTGCCGCTTATCTGATCAAAGAGACATCCAGGTCATTCAGAGAGATGCCGACCAAAAAGCGGTGGACAGCCAGCCGGAATCTGATCAGGCCGAAGGAAAAGGTGAAGACAGTAAAGCGAAACCGGTTTCGGGATCCTCCGCCGGCAGAGATCGGCGGGTATCGGCTTGTACATATCGAGCGGAGGGCGGACGAGTGGAGCGGAGAGATGCATCAGGTGGGGTATTACCTGAGGAATTAAGGCGAAAGGCCCGATACAAAGGCCAAGGCCTTTGTCATGGCAAGAATGCTCGAAGTTCTGCAGAACTTCGCCATAAATCCCTTCGGGCTTTGGATGGCCGCATTCTCGCGCGGGTGAAAGGAAGATGAGTGTATGAGAGTTTTGAAAAATGACTCTTCGATCGAGATGATCAGCCGGGACGAAGTGCTGAAGATTCTGGAAGAGATGAAAAGCTGGATTCTGAAGAGCGGGAAGCTGGAGGCTTTTGGCCTTTTGATGAACATGCTCGACAGGATCAAGAGACTGAAGATCACGGAGGTAAAAAAGAATGGTGACACTGTCTGACGAAGAGATTCTGAAGGCCTGTGAAAGAAGGCTGGACGGAGATACCTGAGAAGAGGTCGCAGCGGCGCTTGGCGT
>JAFQND010000043.1 GCA_017396055.1 Oscillospiraceae bacterium | reverse complement strand
GGATCCACATCGCCGTCTCTGAGGATCTTACAGAGTATTACCTGGAAACCCGCATCTTTCAGAATGCGCTCCACTGCCTGACCGGCGACTCCATAGGTGTTTTTGTCGCATACCAGTACACAGTTGGTGCCGAGCGCTTTCTTCCGAATATAGTCTGGCAGCCGCTCGAGCAGCCCGGTGCCCACATAGATATCCTGGGCAGGCATATGGTGTTCACAGGGACAGTCACAGGAGATGCCTGATATCAGCAATCTGCTGTTCTGATCATAGGAAATAGATACGGCCATGGTGATCCTCCTTACCTGTTGATCGTCTTTCGATCGAAAAATCAGACGGGTGTTTTCTTTATCATAGCATATTTCAGCGGCGCTTTCAAGCGGCGGGGAGCGGCGACGGCGCAATTTTGGAGTTGCGAAATCAGAGAATTGTGTTATAATTGATTTATCGGAGCAAAAGGCCGCGTGTCGGCCTTTTGTACTGTTCAGAATGATTGACAGAGGTAAATTCGCATGCAGAAAACGATTCGCAGGCATTTTGAATGGGGCATGCTGCCCGTGATCTTTGCACTTGCCTGGCCTACCATGCTCGAACAGATGATGCAGACCGCAGTGCAGTATATCGATACGGCCATGGTGGGTTCTCTTGGTACCGAAGCGACGGCTGCTGTCGGTGCAACTTCCACCGTCGGCTGGCTTATCGGCAGCTCCATCTCAGCATTCGGTGTTGGATTCCTTGCCTTCGTGGCAAAAGCCATCGGCGCAGGGGACAGAGCATTTGCTGCCAAGGCGTCGTCACAGGCAGTGCTTGCAGTGCTGGTGACCGGTACTTTCTTTACCATCGCTGCTCTTTCGCTGAGCGGGGTTGTCCCCGTCTGGATGCAGGTGGATGAAAAGATCCGCGATATTGCTTCGACCTATTTCTTCATTATCTATTCGCCGATGCTGTTCCGGGCGGCGACAACCATTTTCGGTACGCTGCTGCGCGCGGCAGGTGACACGAAAACACCCATGCAGGTGGGCATCGTTGTCAACGTTGTCAACGTAGTGCTGAACTTTTTGATGATCTATCCTACCAGAGAAATCAGCGTTTTCGGCTTTGAGTTTACCATGTTCGGCTTCGGATGGGGCGTTATCGGCGCCGCAGTTGCCAGTGCCATCGCTTTTGTGGTCGGTGGTGTCCGGCTGACGATCGTGCTGTGGAAACATCCGATGCTTTCTCCGAAGGGGCAGTCGTTTAAGCCTGACTGGACTGTACTCAAGCCCTGTCTGAAGGTGGCTCTGCCCAATATGCTGCAGAGATTCGGCACTTCGCTGGGTTATGTGGCCTTCGCTTCGATGATCAACTCGCTGGGCGAGATCTCCACTGCAGCCCATACGATCGCCAATACGGTCGAATCTGCCTTCTATATTCCGGGTTACGGCATGCAGACGGCCGCTGCCACGCTGGCGGGCAACGCCTACGGTGCCCGTGACAAAAAGAAGATGCAGGATCTGGCCAAGCTGGTCGTTCTTCTGGAAGTGTTGATGATGGTCGTCTCCGGCAGCCTTCTGTTCATCTTCGCTCCCAATATGATGGGTATCTTCTCGAATAACGAGGAGGTCATCCGTTTGGGAGCCACCGTTCTCAGAATGGTCGCCGTGTCCGAGCCGTTCTATGGTGTTTCCATCATTCTTGAGGGCATGATGCAGGGCGTCGGCAAGACCATGACCCCCTTCTTCTTCAACATTGCCGGTATGTGGGGCATTCGCATCCTCGGTACCTTCATCTGTACACAGCTGCTGGATATGACTCTTGTTTCCGCGTGGGCCTGCATGATCTCCCACAATATGCTGCTGTTCGCCCTGTTTACAATTCATTATCTCAGAGGAAAATGGAATCCGCTGAACCGGGAGAAGAATGTGATCTGATAAAAACAGGCTCCTGTCCGTAAGGACGGGAGCTTTTGCAAAAGGAAGGAAAGACGATGACTGCGGAAGAAATGTGGAAAGCATATACCGAAAAATATCCGACTGATTCCGAAATGGATGCATGGGCTTTCGGCGATGATCCTGACACGCTGGCTGAACTGGTGAAAACGGGTATCAAGACCGCCACCTGTTCGGCATATCCCATTTATGCGATCGAGGGTGAAGATCTGCCTGGGGCAGGAGAGCTGAGCGTCATTCTGGACAGCAATGACGAAGCTGTCTGTATCATCCGCACCGAAAAGGTCTGGGTGCAGCAGTACTGCGACACCGATGCTGTTTTTGCCGCAAAGGAAGGCGAAGGCGACCGGAGCCTTTCGTACTGGAGAAGGGTTCACGAGGCATTCTTCCGGAGCGAGATGGCAGAATACGGTCTGGAATTTTCGGAAGAGATGAAGATCGTCTGTGAAGAGTTCAGGGTCGTCTGGCCGGAGGAAGAGAGAATATGTTGTTCCTGAAAGAGGCAAACCTGCAGGACGCCGAACAGGAATATCTTCTTTTTCGGGATATCCCCGCCGATGAGAACGGTTTTGTCAATGAATGGCCCGGTGTTTCCCGGGAAGAGTTTGAAGCGATGGTTCTGCCGGCTATGATTGCCCATGGGAAAGGCGAGGGCCTGCCGGCCGGATATGTGCCGGAGAGCTGGCTGTTTTTGTGGGATGATGAGAAGATCACAGGGCTTTTTCGTCTCCGGCATCATCTGTGTGATTCTCTCAGGGAGGGTGCCGGGCATATCGGATATTTCGTGCATCCCCGGCACAGAGGAAGAGGCTATGCGTCCGAAGGATTGCGGCTCGCACTGCAGATCGCGGCAGATATCATTCCGGAAGATGAGATATATCTGCGGGTCAGTAAGGACAATCCCGCCTCTCTGCAGGTGATGTTGAAAAACGGCGGTTATATTCATCATGAAGATGAAGAAAAGTTTTATGTGCGTTTCAGAAAGCCGCTCTGCAGATAGTTACATAATATTTTCAAAGGCAGTGCTTCGGCACTGCCTTTTTCTTTTTGTTTATGCTATAATGAAAGCAGTAATCACCGGGAGGAAATAATATGCAGAAAAAATTATCGCCCCGTTTCTGGCTCTCCCTGACCCTGTTCAGTCTGATCGGACAGATCGCCTGGGTCGTGGAAAATATGTATCTCAACGTCTTTATCTATAAGATGTTCCGCGCATCTGCAGCGGATATTTCACTGATGGTGGGTGCAAGCGCCGTTGCGGCGACGCTGACCACCGTGCTGATCGGCGCACTGTCCGACCGTATCGGCAAGCGCAAGGTCTTTATCTGCGGAGGATATATCCTCTGGGGTATTTCGATCTTCTGTTTTGCTCTGATCAGAGCGGATGTGATCGGGGCGGTTTTCCCCATGGCTGCGTCAGCCGCGGCGGTGGGCGTCAGCCTGACCATCGTCTTAGACTGTGTCATGACCTTCTTTGGTTCGTCGGCAAACGATGCCGCATTCAATGCCTGGCTCACCGACAGTGTCGACAGTGAAAACCGCGGTGCCGCCGAGGGCATCAATGCCATGATGCCGCTGATCGCGATCCTTGCCGTATTCGGCTCCTTTATGGGATTTAATCTGGATGAAGCTGAAAGCTGGACTGTGATTTTCACGATCATCGGCGCGGCTGTACTGCTGATCGGTATCATTGGTCTGTTTATTATCGAGGACTGTCCTGCGGCTCCTTCCGAGGCAGGATACTGGCAGAATGTGCTCTATGGTTTCCGTCCCTCCACAGTGAAAGTGCATGGTAAGCTTTATTTCTTCCTTGCGGCATTTATTCTGTTCAATATCTCGATCCAGATTTTCATGCCCTATCTGATCATCTATTACGAAGTTTCGTTGGGCATGGCAAATTATGTCTATGTCATGGCGCCCGCCATTCTGATCGCCGCGGTGGTCTCAGCCTTCTGGGGCAGATTCTATGATAAAAAGGGCTTTGTTCTGGCGGCTGGTATTTCTCTTTTCTGGCTCATGGCAGGATATGTCATTCTCTATCTCTGTAAAGGTACGGCCATGGTATTCGTCGGATCTCTTCTGATGATGTGCGGCTATCTTGCCGGCATGGCGGTCTTCGGCGCAAAGATCCGTGATTTGATCCCGGCGGGTAAGGCGGGTATGCTGCAGGGTGTCCGCATCTTCTCACAGGTGCTGGTCCCAGGTATCATTGGTCCTTTCATCGGCAAGACGGTGCTGAAAAACGCCGAGATGATCCTCAATAACGACGGTACCTATTCCTTTGTTCCCAATGAAAATATCTTTTTGGCGGCGCTGATCGCAGCAGCAGTACTGGTGATGCTGCTGCTTCTGATCCCGAAAGAAAAGCCCCGCACCGTGCAGCTTTATACTTCTTTCGAACCTTCCGGCTGGAATGAATACCCCCGCCCGCAGATGAAGAGAGCGTCTTATCTGCCGCTGAACGGCGAGTGGGAGCTGAGCGCACTGAAAGACGGAACAGAAACACCTGTCGGCAGGATCAAGGTACCCTTCCCGCCGGAATCGCCTCTTTCCGGCATCGGACGCACACTGGAAAAGGGAGAGAAATGGCTTTACCGCCGGAGTTTTGCGCTGCCCGATGGTTTTGTGCAGGATAAACTCATTCTGCATTTCGGCGCGGTGGATCAGATCGCCGTTGTCCGGGTGAACGGCAGGGAGGCGGGCCGGCATGAGGGCGGTTATCTGCCTTTCTGTCTGGATGTGACACAGTTTATCCGGGAAGGCATCAACGGGATCGAGGTCGAGGTGACCGACGATCTCGACCGGGAGCTTGCGTGGGGCAAGCAGCGGACCGACCGGGGCGGTATGTGGTATACTCCTGTCAGCGGTATCTGGCAGCCGGTATGGCTGGAAAGCCTGCCCGAAAAAGCGATCACTTCTCTGAGGCTGACTCCTTCTCCCGACAGCATCACCATTGAAACAGCCGGCGGCGAAGCGGAGAAAACAGTCATCATCCGTACACAGGACGGTGAACTTACCCACAGCTGGACCGGAGACAGAACAGAGATCTCCATCGAACATCCCAGAAACTGGACGCCGGATGATCCCTATCTCTATACGCTTACCCTTCTATCCGGCAGGGATAGGATCGAATCCTATTTTGCACTGCGTACCGTGACGATAGAAACGGTAAACGGTCAGGCTTATATCTGCCTCAACGGAAAACCGTATTTCTTCCACGGCCTTCTGGATCAGGGCTATTACAGCGACGGCATCTATCTGCCTGCATCGCCGGAAGGATACGAATATGATATCCTGACCATGAAAAAACTGGGCTTTGACATGCTGAGAAAACATATCAAGATCGAGCCGGATGTCTTTTATTATCTCTGTGACAAGTACGGTATGATCGTTTTCCAGGATATGGTCAACAGCGGAAAATACAGTTTCCTCATCGATACTGCTCTGCCGACTGTCGGACTGAAAAAAGGCATTACCCACCATGCATCGGCCAGACGCCGCGCTGCCTTTGAGGCGAACTCGAGAGCGGTGACAGACCTTTTGTACAACCACCCCTGTGTCTGTTATTACACCATCTTCAACGAGGGATGGGGCCAGTATGATGCCGACCGGATCTATTCGGAAATGAAGGCATATGATCCGACAAGAGTCTGGGACGCCACCTCCGGCTGGTTTACCGAAACAAAGAGCGATGTTACCTCAGAACATATCTATTTCAAAAAGGTCACCATGAAGGCCGATCCCGCGAGACCGATGGTGCTGTCTGAATTCGGCGGCTATTCCTGTAAAATCGAGGGGCATGCCTTTAATCTGGATAAGACCTATGGCTACAGTTTCTTTAAAACGAAAGAAGAATTTGCACAAGCCCTGAAGAAACTGTATCGGGAGGAGATCATCCCTGCCATTGAATCCGGCCTTTCGGCTGCTGTGCTGACGCAGGTCAGCGATGTGGAAGACGAGACCAACGGTCTTGTTACCTATGACCGTGCTGTGGTCAAAGCAGACGGAGAAGAGATGTCCGCTCTTGCCGCTGAACTGAAAAATGCGTTCAGACTCAAAACAGAATAAAAAGAAAACCGCCCGCTCAGAAGAGCAGGCGGTTTTTATGCGTCAGAGATTATTCCTCAACGATTTCAGCGTCGACAGCGTTCTTCTTGACGGACTCAACGCCGTTTACACAGCTTGCATGGGTCTTGTAGCCTTCGGAAACAGCGATGACCTGGCCGTTGGTAGCCTTCAGACGGAAGCGGAACTCACCGGCTTTGTCAGTGTAGATCTCAAACTTGGGATGAGCAACAGCGGTGTAGCCTTCGACAGTCTGGTCTTCCACGTTGGCAGCGGGAGCGTTCTTGGCAACGCTTGCGATACCGTTCTTGCAGGCAGCAGCGGTGGTATAGACTTCAGAAGTGGCGATAACCTGGCCATTGGTGGCGAGCAGGTTAAATTTGATACCGGTGTTTACTTTTTTTACAACGAATTTACCCATTTTTAGTACCTCCGAAAGAAAAAATTATGGAATATTGCTCCGATTAAAGTCAGTATATCATATTAAATGTCAAAATGCAAGGTGGAAGATGAAGAATTATTGCTTTAATTTTTGACTGCAAAATGGCTTGCCAACCGGTGAGTTTTGTGCTAGTCTTGAGGTAACGATGAAAGGATGTGACTGTATGCTGAACAATCAGCCCTGGATTTATCTTGCTCCCGAAATGATGACCGAATGGACCCAGTGTATGGAAGAGGGTCTGAATGTAGAAAGATTTCGTACCATCTGTGAAGAGATCGCAAAGAACGGAAAAGAGATGGAGGATCTCGCCCGAATCACCGCCGAAGAGATGCACCACCAGCGCATCCGGAAGGACTATCCCTATATGGAACCGTCCGATCTTGGCTCGATCGTGGACTGCCTGGGAGAAAGACGCCATCAGCTGACTCCTGCCGCACCGGATGAGGCAAAGCTCCGGGGAGCGTGGCTGGGCCGTATTGCCGGCTGTCTGCTCGGAAAACCCATGGAGGGTATGCGTCGTCCGCTGCTGTATACCATGCTTAAAGCGACCGATAACTATCCCATGAAGCGCTATGTCCGCAGAAGCGAGTTCACCCCTGAACTGGAAAAGGAACTGGGCAGCCTCTGGATCAATCGCTGCTGGGTGGACACCATCGACGGCAAGGCTCCGGAGGATGATGATACCAACTATACCGTCTTTGCCCTGAAACTGGTTCAGAAATGCGGTCGGGACTTCACCGCCGACGATGTCATGGAAGGCTGGATGAGGGATATTCCTTATCTTGCGCTCTGCACTGCTGAGCGGGTAGCCTATCGCAATGCTGCCATGGGATTGCTGCCTCCTTATACCGCCACCCATCTCAACCCTTACCGCGAGTGGATCGGCGCCCAGATCCGGGGTGATTTCTTCGGTTATATCTGTCCCGGCGATCCCAAGACCGCCGCTGAAATGGCACTGCGGGATGCGTCCATCTCTCATGTGAAGAACGGTATTTATGGTGAGATGTTCTGCACTGCCATGATCGCTGCGGCTGCTGTTACAGATGATATCATGACGATCATCGAAGCCGGTCTGGATGAGATCCCCGAAAAATGCCGCCTGCGCGAAGATGTTGAAAAGGTCATCCGCTGGTACAGAGAAGGTCTGACCGGCGAAGAGATCATCGAAAAGATCCATGAATGCTGGGACGAGAATACTTCCCACGGCTGGTGCCATACCATTTCCAACGCAATGATCGTGACCATGGCGCTGCTTACGGGCGGCGGCGATTTTGGCAAGAGCATCTGTCTTGCTGTACAGTCTGCCTTTGATACCGACTGCAACGGTGCTACCGTAGGTTCTATTCTTGGCATGCGCAACGGCGGCATCCCGGATGACTGGGTCGAGCCCTTTGGCGGAAAACTTCTGACTTCTATCCAGGATTTCAACGACGTGAATGTGGATGATCTTGTCAGACAGACTATTGAATTGATGAAGAAGTGAGGATTAGGCCATGAAACTTGGATTTATCGATTATTATATCGACGAATGGCACGCCAATAACTATCCCCAGTGGATCAAAGAAGCATCAGACGGTGAGATCGAAGTGGCCTATGCCTGGGCAAAGATCGACAGCCCCAAAGGCGGTCTGACCACTGCCGCCTGGTGCGAAAAGTTCGGTGTGAAGCAGTGCGCCACCATGGAAGAACTGATCGAAAAGAGCGATTGCCTGGTCGTGCTTTCTCCCGATAACTGTGAGTTCCATGAGGAGCTCTGTCAGCTGCCTCTGCGTTCCGGAAAGCCCTGTTATGTGGACAAGACCTTTGCGCCCGACAAAGCTTCTGCTGAGCGTATTTTTGCCATCGCCGAAGAATCTGGCACACCTTGCTGGTCCACCTCGGCACTGCGATATGCGGCCGAGTATAAAGATGCCGGAAAAGACCTGCTGGCTGCCAGCTTCTGGGGCCCCAACGATTTTGAGATCTATTCGATCCATCAGCTGGAACCGCTGATGATGCTGATGGGTACCTCTGCAAAACGGGTCATGGCCATGACTGCCGAAGGATGGTATCAGCTGACCGTTGATTTTGCCGACGGCAGAGCCGGCAGCATCTCAGGCTATGTGTACGGTGCACCTTTCCTCTGCAACCTTCACTGCAAAGGCGAAAGCAGAATGATCGAAGTGAAGTCTGATTTCTTCCATGATTTTATCGTGGCACTGGTGGAGTTTTTCCGTACCGGCAAAGCACCCGTTGCCCATGCCGAAACAGTGAACATTATGGCTGTTCGTGAGGCCGGTCTGAAAGCGCTTGAAACTCCCGGTGTGTGGGTCGAAGTCTGATCTTACAGACGATGCTGCAGGAAAATAAAGGAGTTATTATCATGAAAAAGAAACTTCTTGCGAGATTTCCTCTTTCCAATCCCAGAAGAATCTGGTCTCAGGATAATTTTGTACTGTCGACCTTTTCTCCCGGCCTTCTGAAGCTGGACGATGAAAGCGAAGAAAACAACGAGATCATGCGCCGATCGGTCAGGACCTGTTACAATGCGGGTTTCAACCTTCTGGAGCTTGGCTGGGCAAGCCCTGAGCGGGCCAAGGCTGCCGTACAGATGTGCGAGCAGCTGGGCATCGGCATCATCTATCAGAATCTGAAGCGATATGGCGGTATGGGACCGAAGAATGTTTTCTGTAAGACCAATGACCTGCTCGCCTCGATGGAGGAGATGCGCCGGTGGAAATCGGTCGTCGGCTATTATATCTGGGACGAACCCACGACGATCGAACA
This sequence comes from Oscillospiraceae bacterium, assembly GCA_017396055.1. Taxonomy (GTDB): domain Bacteria; phylum Bacillota; class Clostridia; order Oscillospirales; family Ruminococcaceae; genus Faecivivens. The sequence continues at coordinate 2,509 of JAFQND010000043.1, read as the reverse complement.
GATGCATACGACCCGCCGGATGATGGATCTCTGCGAGCGGGAAAGACCATCCGCACTTCCTTTTACCGTTGCCAATCCCAGCTATAATCCCCGTTTTCTGTGGAAAGACGGCAACTACAGCAAATACATCGATAATTTCATGGACATCATCGACCCGCCCATCATGTCGTTCGACTATTATCCGGTGGGCATGAAGGAGCATGACAAGACCCGTCAGCTGGATGAGTCGCTGATGTGGTGCGACCTGGAGTATGTCCGCAGAGCGTGCAAAAAACGTAATATCCCCTTCTGGTTCTATTATCAGGGACAGAATCTGCATTATGAAGAGTTCTATATCTTCCCGATGATCCGCCTGATGATGCACGCGGCGCTTCTTTACGGCGTCAAAGGCCTTCAGCACTACACCGCATGGGAATGTGTTGTTGACCCCGCCGACGGCGGTCACGGCGTGTTCTTTGAAGACCAGAAGCAGATCCACGCAGAGCTCGCTGAACTTGGCAGAACGCTGATGGCACTGGAATGTACCCATGTTATTCATGACGATTCGCTGCTGCCGGATTGTCCGTATATGGAAGAACTGCGCACTTCCATGAGCGAGAGCAAGCTGCTTGCGGGAAAACTGCCTTACCGCACTTCTGTTTCTGAGCTGACCGACGGATACGGAAACGATTATCTGATGGTGCTCAACCGTGATTATCTTGAAGAAAAAGATATTACCATCACCTTCAGACAGCCCTCGCGTGTGTATGAAGTCAGCCGGGAAACAGGTGAACAGAGCATCCTCTGTGACAATGTGACCGAATTTACCGCGCATTTTATCGAGGGCGGAATGGAACTTTACCGCGTTGAGCCTGCTGCAGACGAGCCGTCCATTATCGAGTATTATCTGGAGAAGGATGTGATCCCTTCCACCGAGATTGCTCCGGTAGAAGCCTGATACTCCGGCAGATTGCTGTCACGAAACATAAAAGAAGGGATAATAAGCATATGTCCATCCATCAGGAACGCGACATGGGAAAACTGTGTCAGTATTACGACAGCCTTACGATCAAACCTTATGACCCGGTTTATTGGTGTGAGCATACCGACGAGAAGCTCCCACCCATCGAGAGCATTCTTTCGCTGAACAAGGATGTGGAGCCCTTTGTCATCCAGGCATCGGCACTGCGTACCGAGTTTCTCGGCAACGATTATGATATTCTGCAGTTCGTGCATCTCTCCGACCTTCATGCCAATCTGGAAGCCTGGAACCGCATGGTGGAGTATGTCAATCACTACAAGGATTACATCTCCTTCGGTCTGCACACCGGCGATTACTGCGGCGGTATTCAGGAAGAATTTCACGATTGTTATGTTGAGGGCGAACCCTGTGTCCGTCCGATTCTGAACTGTGTTGGAAATCACGACACCGTTTCTGGTCATACCGGCAAAATGGAAGGTCCGGATATCCCTCACCGGCAGCTTTTTGGCCACACTGAAAACTGGGGTGCGGTCTTTATGCCCGGCGAATATTCGATGACCTATTACCGGGATTTCCCCGAATCCAATATCCGTCTGGTCGTTCTGAATCTTTATTACGATCTGGAAGAACAGGTCGAGTGGCTGAAGAGAATTCTGGACGATACCAGAGAAAAGGGAATGCATCTGCTGACCGCGATGCATGAACCCAGCGCACAGATCACGGATAAATTTGACGTGACTTTCCAGTCGCTCAATGTGACCGAGCCCAATGATACCCATGTCTTTGATGCGGTCATTGCGGAGTTTAAGGCAAAAGGCGGCATTCATATCACCAATCTGGTCGGACATAACCATGCGGATAATTTCGGCTTTACCGATAACGGCGTATTGAATACGATCGTGGAATGTGCTGCTGACTGGGCAGGCTGGTGCGACGGCAAACGGGTCCGCGGTACAAGGACCTATGACTGCTTCAACGTCGTATCCGTCGACGTGAACCGCGGCATCTTCAAACTGGTGCGGGTGGGTGACAATGCCGACCACTATCTTCGTATCAAGCGCACGCTTTGCTATGACTATATCCACGGAAAAGTCATTTTCAACGGATGATACGCAAAGAAAAAACCGTCCCGGAAAGGGACGGTTTTTGTTTTCATCAGATCGCTCTGGTGTATTTTTTCAGCCATTCGGTCTCTTCTTCGTTCAGATAGGGAGAGATCTTTTCAAAGACTTCGGCGTGATAGGCGTTGAGCCAGTCTTTTTCTTTCAGAGTCATCTGCTCGGGAACGATGGCGTCCAGATCGATGGGAGCAAAGGTCAGGCTTTCGAAGTGAAGGAACTGACCGTATTCGTTCTTTTCGCCTGCGACACAGAGCAACTCGTTCTCGGTACGGATGCCGTGGCTTCCTTCGATGTAAACACCGGGTTCATCGGTGGTGACCATGCCGGGCTCGAGGATGGCGCTGTCGTTGCGCTCGGGGACGATCTTCCAGCGGAAACCGTTGGGAGCTTCATGAACACCCAGCAGATAGCCGACGCCGTGACCGGT
>JAFQND010000042.1 GCA_017396055.1 Oscillospiraceae bacterium | reverse complement strand
CTGGCGGTACGGGCGGCTGCTTCATTGGCACAGAGCATAAAGGATTCGATGATCTCTTCTGAAATACCCCTGGTCTTGGGCATGACATCGGTCACGCGGCCGTCTTCGCCGATGAGGAATTTCGACTCAGCGCTCTCGATGGTGGGAGCACCACGGTCAAGCTGGCGTTTTTTCAGGATATCGCCCAGCTCTTTCATCAGAAAAAGTGCGTCGGAAGTTTCGGCGTATTTCTCTCTGAGCGCATCATCATCTTCTCCTGCCAGCAGGCGGTTCACTTCGGTATAGACGCCCTTTACGCGTGAGCGGATAATACTCTTTCTGAATTCCCAACTCATCAGTTCGCCTGCGGGAGAGAGCTCCATTAGAGCGGAGAAAGCCAGCCTGTCCTCGCCGGGATTCAGCGAACAGATGCCATTGGAAAGTTCTTTGGGCAGCATGGGAATGACCTTGTCGGCATAATAGACACTGGTGCCTCTGCGGAAAGCCTCACCGTCCAGCGACGAACCGGCCTTTACATAATGAGATACATCGGCAATATGAACACCTAAGCTCCAGCCGGAATCGGTCTTCTGAAGCTCAATGGCATCGTCGATATCCTTGGTGTCGGCACCGTCAATGGTGAAGATCACATGATCCCGCAGGTCAAGGCGTCCCCAGGTCTCCTGGTCGGAGATGCCTTTATGGGAAAGATATCTCGCCTCGTCAAGAGAGGCAAAAGAAAACTCGGCCGTGATGCCGGATGCATCCAGAACGGCAGCGGCACAGCTCTCAGCCCGGTCGGAGGATCCATAGCTGAAGACCAGCTTTGCTTTGTAAAAACGGGTGTCATCGCCCTGACGGATGATGCGGACCATGACTCTGTCCCCGTCACGGGCATCACGAACAGGACCTGCCAGCGGAAGGTCGTCGGACAACGCTTCGACAGACACATAAGCACCTCTGGGGGTCACATACAGAGTACCGATATAATCGGGGTCTCCTTCCTTAAGAATAGAGACCACTTCTCCTTCTTCACGGTCACCGTCCCTGGTCACTTTCAAAAGCACCTCGTCACCGGGCAGAGCACCGTTCAGATTGCTGCCCGAAATAAAAATGTCACGGTCTTCCTGGGTAAGGCGGGCAAAGGCAAAGGTACGGTGCATACGAAGCATCACGGCAGGGCGCAGTCCCTTTGTGCGGGCATCAAAATACCGGCCCTTTTTCTCGACAGCAACGCCGTTTTTTACGGCTTCGGCCAGCAGGTCTCTGACCGGACCGTCTTCTTTGCGCAGTTTGATCTTTTCTGCTGCCTCACGGGCGGTAAGACCTTTGCGTCCGGCTTTTTCCAGAACCAGTGCCAGCCGCTTGAGCAGAACGATATTGTTTCTTTTCATTTAAATTCCTTTCTTTGTACGAAAAAAGCCCTGCGCATCCGACGCAGGGCCATTTTGCTTTTCTCTTAGCCGATATAAACGGTGAAGATGCTGACGATGACGACCAGCACGAAGAAAGCAATGCCGAAGTATTTGGTGAAGCGACCCAGCATAGCCTCCAGAGTACGGCCGCTGTTTTTGCCGTAGTAGGAATCGGCGGAGCTTTCACCAAAAGAGGAGCCCAGACCGCCCTGTTTTGCTTCCTGCATCATAACCAGACCAATCAGGATAAGGCAGCTGATCAGAAGAAGTACGCCGCCGATAATCTCAAAAACGTTCATAATTAATATAACCCTCCGAAAGATTTGTTATTCAAAATGTGTTGTGTACATCCATAGCCTTTATAGTATATCACAGTCACTTTCGAAAAGCAAGGCTTTTATTAAAATTTACAGTCGATTTTCTGCTTGGAATACGGAATATCTGACAGAAAATAATACATGGCATGTTTTCCGCTGCACGCTCTTTAAGCAGGCATATGATCAGGGATGATTCATTTGCAATCAGCAGACGAATGTTTTATTGTCAAAGACAGTTTATGAAATCTTCTGATCAAAATACCATTAAATTGTGAAAATGAACGGTTTTTCTCTTGGTTGGTGATAAAAAATACACACTTTGCCTTTTACTCATTTCTTACGTTGTCAGACAACCGTGGCAGTTTTCATACAACCTGCACAAACTATTCAAAAATGGGCATTTTTCTGTAAAAAACACTTGACTTCAACACAAAAAAGCATTAAAATCAATTCATACGTTTCGCGCTGATGCATACAGTTGTATGATGACGTGAAAACAAAATTACCCTTAGGGAAAAGAGGTTCATTCAAATGAAAAAGATTCTGAGTGTATTCTGTGTTGCTGCTCTGGCAGCAGCCATGTTCTCCAGCTGCGGCGGCGCTTCCAACAGCAAGACCATCAAAGTTGGCGTAAACTACGAGCTGTCCGGCGCAGTAGCAACCTACGGCCAGAGCTCTGTTGACGGCATCGAGCTGGCTATCGAACAGATCAACGCTGCAGGCGGCATCGACGGCAAGACCGTTGAGATCGTCAAGTACGACAACAAATCCGACACTGCTGAAGCTACCACTCTGGGCAAAAAACTGATGGGCCAGGACAAAGTCCTCGCCATGATCGGTCCCGCTACCTCCGGTAACTTCAAGGCTGTTATCCCCGACGCAAACAGCTACAAGGTTCCCGTTATCTCCGGTTCTGCTACTGCTGACGACGTTACCGTTGCCAACGGCACCATCCAGGAATACGCTTTCCGTATCTGCTTCAACGACTCCTTCCAGGGCACTACCATGGCTACCTTCGCAGCTGAGAACCTCTCCGCTACCAAGGCTGTTATCCTGAAGGACTCCACCAGCGACTATGCTCTGGGTCTGG
>JAFQND010000041.1 GCA_017396055.1 Oscillospiraceae bacterium | reverse complement strand
TTTCTCCATGGGAGTCAGAGCATCCTGCTTAACCATGTCGCACCTTCTTTTCTTATTCAAAGTTTCGCTGGAATCTGGAGGGGAGAGAAGCGCCGTTGTATGCCAGCTGATAGAATTCCTGTACCATTGCGGCGCCTTCCCGGACAGCTGCATCATAGAGCCAGTGGAGCTCTTCGTTGCTTGCCTGACAGCGTTCGTCCGGCTCGGCGGGAAGGGCAAGGCCCTTCAGTGAGGTCATTCCGGAAATACCGCCGACGATGGCCCGTTTGGGAGCAGTGCGGCCGGTGAAGACGTCTCTGATCAGGAACATGCCGCCCAGCGCGTCAGAGATCTGCTGCGGCGAAACGCCATAGGCCTGTGCGATGACGGTACAGCTTTCCGGATCGGGCTTGAGGTAGGCTGCCGGGTTGAAAGTGAGCGGATCTTTGCCGTCTTCCAGCATCAGCATCCGGTCAAATTCGCTTTCAATACCGTAATGAGGTACATTTTCCTGTGTCTTGTACTTCGTGATAAAGGGGTGACACTGGCTGTCCAGTACAAAGTGACAGACAAACCCCAGAAGATAACAGAGCAGCGTCTCGTTGGGCGGATCGCCCATGGCCGCCCTCGCAGGCTCCAGAAACTGTGCCGCGGGTTCGTGATGGATCCGGTTTCCGGTGGAATTCAGCCTGTTTTTATGCCAGGGATGATAGTGAAACAGAATATCCGGTCCCTGAAGACCGATAGCAAATACCTTTTTGTGAAGAGCAGACCGTCCGATCAGATTGCGGATCGGTTCGGGGAGCTGCTGAAAAACCTTTCGGCCGAAAGTATAATGCGCATAAGCGGCAGGCATAGGCAGCATCCTTTCTGTGATGAAATTTCGATATGGATGATTTCTATAGAATAATTATACTCGATTGTTTGGTAAAAAGCTAGCGAAAAATTAAATAAATCCAATTTTCAAAGCAAAATATACAGAAAATTATCAAAAAAGATCCCCGCCGTAAAGCGGGGATCTTTTCATCAGAAGATATTCTTGCTGTCCATGGGCAGGATCTTCATATACCGTTCCATATAGGAGTGCATCATATCGTTATAGCTCTGGGTATCGCCCTGATGTACACGGGACAGATACTCGTGGCGGTTAAGGGTCTCGCTGCCTTTGTTGAAGCCGATAACGGCAACAGCGACGTTGGAGCAGTGGTCAGAGATACGCTCCAGGTTGGTCAGCGATTCCAGGAATACCAGGCCGGCGTCAATGGTGCACTGACCGGTCTTGAGCCGCTGAATGTGCTGCAGCTTCAGGGTATCTTCCATGGTGTCGATGGTTTCTTCAAGAGGTTCGACCCGGATGGCGATACTGTTGTCGCGGTCATGGAAAGCGTCGGCAGCCAACGTCAGGATCTCCTCAACTGCCGCACCGATGATGGTGAGCTCTTCCATTGCTTTGTCACTGAATTTGGTCTGTCTGTCAAAGAGGACTTCGGCGCGCTCCATCAGATTGACAGCATAGTCGCCGATACGTTCGAACTCGGTGACCAGTCTCAGAAGCATGGTGACTTCCTTGCTCTCCTGGTCGGAGATCTCATTTTCACTGATCTGAACCAGATAGTTGTTGACCCGGTCTTCCATCT
>JAFQND010000040.1 GCA_017396055.1 Oscillospiraceae bacterium | reverse complement strand
TGCTGAGACATCTGCACACCATGATCCGGACGGGTGACAAGCCTAAAATGCAGATGGTCAGGCTGCCGTGGGTCTTTGTACCTGCCGTAGGAAAAACCGTTTCCGGCCCCGCTCACGATATCCAGCAGTTCTGTCTGAAGGCAGAGGCTGAAGATCCCGACCTGATCCAGGCTTCCTTCTTCCATGGCTTCCCCTATGCCGACGTGGCTCATGCAGCTGTTGCCGTCACGACCCTGGCAAAAACGCAGGAAGCGGCAGACCGTCACGCTCTGCGCATTGCCGAATACGCCTGGAGCCGCCGCGCGGAGTTTATTGCCAGAGCGATCCTTCCCGCCGAAGCTTTGGATGAAGCGCTGGCGCTGGGCGTCCGTCCTGTTGTCATCAATGAATCCTCCGACAATCCCGGAGGCGGCTCTCCCGGCGACGGCACCCATCTGCTGCGGGAAATGATCAGACGCGATCTTCCGGATACCGTTTTTGGCTATATCACCGACCCCGAGGTCGTACAGCAGGCGGTCGCCGCCGGCGTTGGAGCAGTTATCTCCTGTAAGCTGGGCGCCAGAACCGATGACAGGCATGGTGAGCCCATTGAGCTGAAAAACGCATATGTCAAGGGAATCAGTGACGGCAGACATATAAAGGTTTCTCCCATGGGGAAAGGTTCTGTCATGAACATGGGCACAACCGTTCTGCTGCAGGTCGGCAATGTTCAGGTCATCGTGGGCTCGAAAGCCTTCCAGACGCTGGACAAAGGCCCCTTCCAGATGATGGGCATCGATTACCGGGATATGCACATTCTGGCTCTGAAGTCTTCCCAGCACTTCCGCGGCTGGTGGCAGGATCATGCCGCCGCAATATGCCCCTGTGATCCTCCCGGTATCCATTGCGGAGATCTTTCTCTGTTCCGGTTCCAAAATGTCGACCAGAGTTATTATCCCTTTGATTTGGATCGCCGATGGGATCCTGAAAACAGATGAGCTGATATGTAAAACAATAAAGCCCGATACCACCGTTCAGTGTGGTATCGGGCTGTTTTCATGCTGAAGGCCGGCGGGCTATCGCTTTCCCGCCGGACCCGTTCAGTTCTCCGGACAAGGAGACAAGAAAGAAGGTATAAGCAATTTTGAACGCTGCAGAGCGGGGGAGCTTTGGCTCCCTTCTGCTGTTTTATCCGGCTTTTACTTTTCTTCTGATGATCACCAGCAATACGACCAGCATCACAGGGAAAGCGGTGGCGGCGAGCAGACCGGTTTTCAGATTGCCGCCGGTCATTTCAGCCAGGCTGCCGACGAGGGTGGGACTGACAGTGGCGCCGAGGTCACCGGCCAGAGCCAGAAAAGCAAACATTGCAGTGCCGCCCCGGGGACATTTCTGAGAGGAAAGGCTGATCGTGCCGGGCCACATGATGCCGACGGTCAGACCGCAGAGCGCACAGCCTGCCAGACCGATGATCGGTACGGGAGACAGGGATGCCGTCAGGTAACAGACAGTGCACATCACTCCGCAGATCAGCATCGTTTTGGACAGGTCGATCTTTTCGCTCATCTTGCCGTGGGCCACACGGGCGACGCCCATGAATACCGCGAACAGACAGGGACCGGCCAGGTCGCCGATGGTTTTGGAGACACCGAGAGCCGCCTCGGTAAAAGCAGAAGTCCACTGGGTCATCGTCGCCTCGGATGCACCGGAACAGATCATCAGCAGGATCATCAGCCAGAACACCGGTGTGCCGAGCAGTTTGCGGACCGGCAGGCTCTCGCCGTCTTCCAGCAGGCGCTCGATGGGACAGGTGATGAAGTTGAAGGTATTTGCCAGGGGGACCAGCGCCCAGATCACCGTGAGGATCTTCCAGTTGGCCACACCGAAGGCTGCAAAGAAGATGGTCGATCCCAGAATGACACCGACCGCACCCCAGCAATAGAAGGAATGCAGCAGGCTCATGGTGCCCTCTTTGTTCTCAAAGGGACAGGCCTCGACGATCGGGCTGACCAGAACTTCGATCAGGCCGCTGCCGATGGCGTAAAGCACAACGGCGATCAGAATACCGATAAAGGGAACGGACATGATATCCGGCAGAACGGCCATCAGCACAAGGCCGAGCGCGGACAGTACCTGAGAAGCGGTCACACAGATGCGATAACCGATCCTGTCGGCGAATTTGGTGGCGGCAAAATCGACCAGCAGCTGGGTCAGGTAGAAGACAAACGGGATCAGCGCGATCTTTTCAAGAGAGATGCCATAGGTGTTTTTGAATGTCAGAAACAGTAAAGGTGTAAAGTTAGCAGAGATCGACTGGGTGATAAAGCCGAGATAACAGGCGATCAGGGTCTTTTTGTAATTTTTGGGCTTTGTCATGGCGTTCCCCTCGCAAAATATTATCATTGAATATATTATATCGTCAAAAACATCAGAATGAAAGGGGTATAAGGCTCAAACAAAAGCACTATTTACCCAATTTTCGGTTTTTGCCGGGGGAATAGCCGTATGTCTGACGGAACTGCCGGCTGAAATAATTGACCGAATGAAAACCGCACTCGCCGGCTATCTCCTGAAGGGAGAGGGTCGTTTCGCCCAAAAGCCGGTGTGCCGTTTCCAGCCGGTACCGGATCAGCACATCCACCGGCGAACAGTTCATATAGATATGAAAGCATCGTCCCGCTTCGCTGCGGCTGATACTGGCGGCTCCGGCGATGTCCTTCAGGGTGATCGGCTCTGTGTAGTGCTCATAGATATAGGTCAGCATTTTCTGCACGCGGATCTGTGCGGTCAGCTGGATACGGGATTCTTCCGAACGGGGGAACGAATCAAAATTGCGGAAGATATATTCAAAGATCCGGCTGATGTTTCGCTGAACGGTCATTTCGTAACAGATATCCTGTTCGCGAAACGCGGTATAGATACCGTTTATCAGCCGTAGCACTTCGCCGTGTGCCGGTTCATCCCGGCGGAATACGATAAACGGCAGCGAGTCGCACCCGATCACGGGAAGGATGAATTTCTGATAGATCACGCTGGATTCCGGCGCAGCCAGTGTTCCGGAAAAAACAATGTTGGGCATCGGGTCGGGCGGACCGTCAGAGACCTGACGGATACCGTGCAGCATATTTCCGTTGACGAAAATGCTGTCGCCTGCTTTCAGCAGAACATGCTGGCGGCCCACCTGATAATCCAGCTCGCCGTTTTCTGCCGTTGCGATTTCAAAATCCGGATGCCAGTGGGGAGGACCGGCCCGGTTCGGAAGCTCTGCGAGTTCGTCAGAATAAAAAGAGACCGGAAAGGCTGCAGCATCATAGAGAGTCT
>JAFQND010000351.1 GCA_017396055.1 Oscillospiraceae bacterium | reverse complement strand
CGTCATCTTATCTTAATGACATTGGCTCTTCAGCCAGCGGTCTTTTTTTCCGTCTTTTGGGCAGCTTCCTTTTTTGCGAGGCTGTTGGTGTCCAGGCTGTCTCCGAACACAAAGAAACGGTCATAGAGGAATTCCAGGACAAAGTTCAGCACCATGTTGATCCCCGTAACCAGGTACTCGTTCCATCCAAGCCCTTCAGCCAGCCAGTTGCCGAGCAGCGTGCTGGCCGGGGTGAAGATTAGATAGAAGAGAAAGACCTTTGCCATGGCCACAGGGACATTGTTTGCCGAGCGGAAGGTATAGCGGCGGTTCAGCGTAAAGTTCCAGAGGACCGACAGAACCAGGGCAATCAGATAGCAGGGCCAGTACGGCCAGCCGAGCGTCTCATTCAAAAGCGCAAATGCGGCAATTTCGATGATCCCGGCCGAGACGGAAAAGAACAGAAACTTCAGCGAGCGCCAGAGCTCGGCTTTTTCATTCATGACAAACCAGCTTTCCTGTTTGATAACAGCGCCATTATGCCTTTTTGGGATGAAAAAGTCAAGAGGCCTCAGCGGTGATATATCGGTGAAAAAGACGGGGAAAGACGGCAGACGAGGACGGGTTTAAGCAAAATAGATAAATCAATTATGAATAAATTATGAAAAATAGTTATAATGCTTGACACGGTTCACATAATGTGCTATATTATCCCTTGCGATGAGGGGCGTCACCCCTTGATGTGTCGGCATCTTAACCCGAAATTGTGAGGTAAATTGACTTGCAGGCCGCCGGGGCCAAATTCCGGCATGCTGTTCGGGCAGCAACAGTCCTCTAGCAATTCCCACTTTTGTCAGAGGACTGAAAACCGACTTTGCACAGACCGCGATGATCGCGACATCGTGAATCTGATGCAAATGTACAATGGCACCATATTGTACAACTGATATTCCCGCTTCATTCGAAGCGGGTATTTTCTTTGTCTTCCAAAAGGAACAGCCGCCGGTTTCCCGGCGGCTGTGATGATCAGTGGATGGAGAAAAGCTCAGGCTTGAGCTTGAATTTGACACCGGAGACGAGGCCCATGGCGGCAAACATCGTCACCATCGACGAGCCCCCATAGCTGAAGAAGGGGAGCGTGATGCCGATGACGGGCGTGATGCCGATGCACATGCCGATGTTGATAAAGGTCTGGAAGGCAACCGCAGAGCCGACACCGATGCAGATCAGCATATCAAAGGTGCGGCCGGCCTTCAGACCGACGCGGACAATGTGCACCATGATGATCAGAAGCAGAACGATGACGATGATGCAGCCGATCATGCCGAACTCTTCCCCCACGCAGGAGAAGATAAAGTCGGTATGCTTTCCGGTAAACACGGTGGCGCGATGCTCCGCATCCACCCCGGTCAGCCTGCCCGAGGCCAGAGTCAGCTTGCTCTGGGTCGTCTGCCAGGTGATGCCCCAGCCGTCCGGGTCGATGGAAGGATCATAGGGCGCGATCAGGCGCTTCTTCTGATAGTCCTTCAGAAAGTAAGTCCAGAGCAGGGGGATGGCCGCGGCGACGGCGGCGCCGCCCAGGGCAAACCAGTACATGCGGACCCCGATGGCAAAAAACATCGAGAGGAAGATCAGCAGAATGATGGCTGCGCTTCCGAGGTCAGAGGAGACAACCACGATCAGACCGAAGATGATGACGAAGTGACCGGCCATCTCCGCGACCGAGACAACAGAGTTGATGTCGCGGTATTCCTTCAGCCAGGTCATCTGCTTGGCGGAGACAATGATGTAGATGACCTTGATGATTTCGGAGGGCTGAACGCCGATGCCGGCAAAGCGAATCCAGCTCTTGTTGCCGGTGCCGCTGTCCTGACCGAAGATGACCAGAGCAACCAGAAGGAGAATGTTGATGACGCAGAGCAGCTTCCACTGCTCGCCCAGCAGGTCGGCATCGATGAAGGTGAGCACAACAAAGGCGGCCAGACCGAGAAACAGGGAAAAAACCTGAACAATGACGCATTTGACCGAGCTGTCGACCCAGCCGGAGGCCTCCATGGCAATCGTGGCGATGCGCACCATATAGATCCCAAACAGAGAACAGATCAGGCACATGACAAGGAGAAAGATGTCTGCACGTTCAAAGAACATCTTGGTATAGATTTTCAGTCTCTTCAGATGACGTCACCGCCTTTCCCTGTCAGATCGCTTCTTTCCCTGAAAGCAAGACATTCTAACATAAGGAACCGGGATTTACAAGTCCCGGTTCCAAGTGTTTACATATCGGAAACAGTGCGCGGAGGGCGTCAGCTCAGGTTGCCGGTGGCGTACATGAGCGCGGTCACAGCCACGACAGGCGCTGTCTCACAGCGGAGAATGCGCTCGCCCATGGAGCAGATGTGAAGACCGGCTATGCGGGCAAGGTCGGCTTCAAAGGCCTCAAAGCCGCCCTCCGGACCGGTGATGACAGCAGCGGTGCGGATGTCCT
>JAFQND010000350.1 GCA_017396055.1 Oscillospiraceae bacterium | reverse complement strand
GTTCATAGATACCATAGACAATACCCACGTCCAGCATGCTGCGGAGCAGGATGACCAGCACCACGGCAATGGCGGTGACCGCAATGGAATTGAAGCGGTTGTTTCTGATCATCCAGATGTAATAGCGCACGGCGCGGATCAGCACAAGAACGCCGAACAGCAAAAACAATCCAAGGCCCACAAGGCCGGAAGAGGCTGCCAGCTGGAAGATCAGGTTGTGCATGCCGCCGTTTACGCCGGGCAGATAGACATTCGAGCCGAAATCGGTGAAATATCTCGCCGCATAGCGATAAGCATGAGTCGGGACGTTGTCACTTCCCACACCGAAGAGAGGTGCCTTTTTGACGATCTCAACGCCCGCCTGCCAGAGATAGAATCTGCCGCCGAATCTGGTGCCGAAATCACGGCCCACCTCTTCGGAGGTCTCGGGCGACACAACAACGGCCTCGATCTCGTCGGAACCGGCTGCAATGGTCTCGGTCAGCTGTTCGGAGATACCGGACTCGATGACCAGTTCGGGCAGGATCTTCATGACCGTTCCCTGCAGGCTGGTCAGCACCAGCGGCAGGGCGATACAGATGACCAGCATCTGCCAGATATGTTTTGAGCGGAGCTTTTTGTCGCTCCAGTCACGGACCAGACGGGGAACACCGAACAGAACGGGCATCACAGCGAGGAAAACGCAGGCGCTGATGATGCTCGCGCGGGAATCGCAAAGATAAAATACAGGAAGCTGTACCAGGATATTGACGGGATAGAAGACCTTCCAGAATCTGGGGGTGTTGCCCTTCCAGATGAGGATACAGAAGGTCGAGAGCATCATGCTGAGCACGGCATAAAAGCTGCCGGCGTTGGGATTGGAGAAGATGCCCCACAGGCGGCCTTCGTACATGCCGAAATAATTGACCTCACCCTGAACGGTAAAGGCGAAATTGATGCCGAGGAAGAAGGTGATGAGGCTGATCAGCTGACCGACAAATGCCATCACCAGGAACACATGGCTCAGACGCAGCAGTTCCCTCTTGACCTCGCCGGGAGGACGTCTGACATCATAGGCATAGAGCACCAGCATGTTGACGCACAGATATCCCAGCATCGCCACGTTGCGGCCGAAATTCTCCCCGCGGTTGAGCAAAGCCGTCACACCGTAACCGATCAGGAAAAGATAGAGGATCAGTCTGCCGCGATTGATCAGAAAGAGTCTCTCGTGGAACAGGTCGCGGACAAGGATCAGCACTGCCCAGACGATGGTGAACTTGACAAAGGGGCCGATGATGGGGTTGAGGAGAGCACAGGTGCGCAGCACCACCAGAACCAGCACGACGATGCGGAACAGGTCATGGCTCAGAAAAGCTTCTCCGGCCTTTTTCAGTTTTTTGCGGATATCGCTCATCCGATCTCCTCCTTTCCGCAGCCTTTCAGATAAAGTTTCTCCATCATTTCTGCCATGGCATGGGCTTCAAAGCCTGCAGCCTCCAGTTCTTTCCGGGGCGCACGGCGGGGCGTACCCATGCTGCTGAGCATCATTTTTGCGATCTCCTGCTTATCGTCGGCAAAGCGGTATCTTCTGACCATCCGGCAGATCTCCACCTCAGGCGGGATCGCTTCCGAGATAAAACAGGGCATACCGGTACCGAGGGCTTCGATGACCACAAGGCCCAGACCTTCCTCGGAAGAGGGCAGCACAAAGCAGTCCATGGCACAGAGATAGTTTTCGGGGTCAGAGACATTGCCGGTAAAGATGACATCATCGGCGACGCCCAGCTCTTCCGCTTTCTGTCTGAGAGCGGCTTCTTCGGGACCGTCACCGCAGAGAAGAAGCTTTGCCTTCGGGGTCAGGGCATGGAGCTTTGCAAACACTTCCACAAGGAAGGGAACATTCTTGATGGGAACGAGTCTTCCCAGATAGCCCACGGTAAAACAGCCGTCAAGGCCGTATTTTTCTCTGAGGGCAGCCCGCTGTTCCGGGCGGAAAGAAAAGCGCTCCAGATCGACGGCGTTGGGCGCATAGCCGCATTCCACCCTGCCGAAGAGATACTCCCCCGCCTGTTTCGAGCAGGCAAGTCTGGTCACCGGCAGCGAACGGAGTTTTCTCTGGTTGAATTTATGCAGATAATAGGCGAGTTTTGAGCCCTCAAAGCCGCCGCTGTGGCTGTGGGCGATGACCATGGGCACCTTTGCCTTCACCGCCAGCAGAGGCAGGTCGATATTGCTCGCCGAGGCGAGATGGGCATGACAGACATCATACCCTTCCGAAAGGGCAGCCTTCACCGCCTTCCGGTAAGCAATGGGATGGCGGTTTCTCGACGGAATGACCACGATCTTTCCGCCGCCCTCCAGAATATCCTTTTCGTAAAAAGGATGCGCCGCATTGGAGAGGAAAGTCACCTCAAAGCGCTCGGGGTCCAGCAGCCTGAAAAGCCGCACCGCATAGGTGGACATGCCGCCGTTGCCCTTGCCGATGACTCCCATCAGTACTTTTACTTTCTCCATCTCACTTTTCCTTTGTGAAAAGGTCCTGTTTGATCTTGGAAGTGGAGATCTCGGGCGTGCGGGGCAGATAGACCACCTCACAGTGATCCTTCAGAAAATCGAATTTTCCTTCCCAGTCGTTGCCCATGACAAAGACATCGACCTTGAACTCATGAACGTCGCTGACTTTCTGTTCCCAGCAGGTCTCGGGGATGACCAGATCCACATAGCGGATGGATTCCAGCAGAGCCTTGCGCTCTTCGTAGGAGAAATAGCATTCCTTGCCCTTGCCGCGGTTGAAATCGTCGGTGGAGAGGGCTACGATCAGATAGTCGCCCTGTTCGCGGGCACGGCGGAGAAGATTGATGTGACCATAATGCAGAAGATCAAAAGTACCGTAAGTGATTACTTTACGCATAAAATTGCTCCTTCGGATTTATTGGAAAGCGGCGCAGGCCGCTGGTGTTACAGAATACCGGCGATCTCCAGAACACGCTTGCAGTCCTGGCCGTCGTGATAGCGGTTGGCAATGTCATTCACTCTGCGGCGGTCGGCCTCATAGGCATCGCTGCCGGCGATGACTTCGTTTACAAAAGCAGAAAACTCCGCAGGGGTATGGATAAATCTGCCCGGCATCAGAGGATAGGGATCATCCACCACAAAGCCGCGCTTTGCCATATACTCCTCGATATCGTCCACTGTAAAACCGATAGGCCGGTTCAGCAGAAGATAATCGAAATAAACAGAGGAATAGTCGGTGATCAAACCGTCTGCACAGCCCAGAAGAGCATACAGATCACATTCGGCAGCCTGCATCTGATCGTTGGTGACGATACGGATATTGGAAAATCCTCTCGTGTCGATCTGGTCCAGGTCCTGTGCGGGATGGATCTTGGCGATCATCAGCGTCTCGGATGCTTTGAGCATCTCGTTGACCTTTTCCATCTCCTCGCGGGAAGTCAGAATGGGCAGTCCGGTCTCGGTGCCCTGGGACTCGGTGTCAGTGTTGCCCAGGAAGGCAGACTGCCGGAAAGTGGGCAGCCAGAGGATCAGCCGTTTCCAGTTTCCCGAAAGGCCCAGCTGTTCAAGCGGTTCACCGGGGCGGAAGAGCGCATCGTTTCTGGGATGGCCGCAGACCACCACCTGTTCGGGACGGCAGTTAAAGGCCTTCTGCATGATAGGTTTGAAGAAATCCGATGCGGCAAGGAGGATGGTGAAGAAATTCTGGTCCTCGTCGTTGAGATAGTTGCCGATGGTCTTTAAAGGCGAACCGTGCCAGACATTGACCACCATCTGTTTTCCGGAAGGCTTGATGGGATATTTGCCGAAAGAATAGAAGAAATATTTCGAGGTAAAGAAGTGGGGCACGCCCTTTACCGGGCTGACAAATTTCACGTTTTTCGGATGTTCACGGGTGACAAAATCCTGCCAGTCGCTGACAGCGCAGATGATCTTGTACTTTGCGGCGCCGGGACAGGTGATGAGATAATCATAGACGGCTTTTACGTTGTCGCGGAAACCCATGTTGCTGTAAAAGACGATCTTTTTAGGGCTTTTGGGGATGAGCCGGTTGACAAAGGTCAGAATGCCCGTCAGTTTTTTCAGCTGTTCTTTTTTCATACTGTCACACCCTTATCCGTTATTTGCGAAGAAGCTTTCCGTAGACCATTGCCCGCAGTTTGTTGGGCATCAGGCCCACTGCCGCATGGACGCCGGCGGAATAGAGAAAATCGCCGAGGCCGGAAATGCCCAGCCGATAGAGCTTCCACTTGAAGGAGACAAGACTTTTTACATATTTCCAGCCGCCGCGGCGCATATACACATCGCTTCCCGCTCGGAAATACAGAAGGCTCTCGTCAATATTGCGGGCCCTGCAGCCCTTTGCCAGCATTCTTGCCCAGAGGAAATAATCCTCACACCACATGGCGTGCAGATAGCCGCCCGCTTCCAGCACCGCTTCCTTACGGAACATGACGGTGGGATGGTTGAAGGGATTTCTCCGTCTCGCATAGCGGCGGACTTCCTCTTCGGTGACCGGGACCAGCTTTCTGGCGGTGACATTTTCCGGTGTGCCTTCAAACTCGGTCACATGGGAACCGAGAAGACCGAGCTCAGAGTCCTTTTCAAACTCGGAAACCTGTCTTGCAAAGCGCTCGGGCATGGCGATATCGTCGGTGTCCATCCGGGCGACCAGTTCGTACGAACAGGCTTCAAGACCGGCATTGAGCGCCTTTCCCAGGCCCATGTTCTCTGCGAGCGGGACCCTTTTGAGCAGCGGGCATTTCTTTTCGAAGTCATCCAGCACGCTGTAAAGTTCGGGAGTCAGCGGACCGTCCTCCACCATGATGATCTCAGCGGGAAGAAGGGTCTGGGAGAGCATGCTTTCAAGGCTTGCTTTCAGATATTCGGGATGTTCTTTATGATAAACGGACATCAATACGGAAAATTCCATAACTGTACCTTTCCGGCGGACATACCGCCTGCAGCCGTCTGACGGCGTACCATCAAATGGGCATATATATTGTATTATATCAAATAACCGTCTTCTGGTCAAGGAAAGAAGCATATTTCCCGCCGGTATGAACTGCTCTTTTGCCGCATAATCTTCTCATAGTCAACCTGTACGGGAGGTAATGTGATGAAACTGACAGATTATCTGCGGGACAACGCGGAGGAGACCGCTGCAGAAGAGACCGCCGACAAGAGTATTCCCCTCGGGCTCTCGTCCAGAGAAGCACTGCGCCGTCAGAAGGAATACGGCAAAAATCAGCTGGCTTCGGCCGAACGCATCCGGCCGTTTCAGATCTTTCTGTGCCAGTTCAAGGATTTTCTGACCCTGATATTGCTGGGCGGTACAGCGGTCAGCGTCATCACCGGCGAATATGCCGAAGCGCTGACCATCGCGGTCATCATTCTGCTCAACGGCATACTGGGGTTTATTCAGGAGTACCGCACCGAACGGACGCTGGAGGCGCTGAAAAAGATGGCGGCTCCCAAGGCAAGAGTCCACAGGGACGGCACCCTCACGGTGCTTCCCGCCGAAGATATCGTCCCGGGCGATCTTCTTTCGCTGGAGGCGGGCGACCGGGTCCCCGCCGACTGCCGTCTTATGGAAACGGCCGCGCTGACCGCGGATGAATCGATGCTCACGGGTGAATCGGCTGCCGCCGCCAAAGAGGTCTCTTCGGGGAACGAGGGCTCTGTCTTTATGGGCACGGTCATTCTCACCGGCCGGGCGACCGCCGAAGTGACCGCCATCGGCATGGAAACCCAGATGGGAAAAATCGCCGGGATGATCCGGGATATCCAAAGCGAAGCGACTCCGCTGCAGAAAAAGCTGGATCAGCTGGGAAAATGGATCGCGCTGGGATGTCTCGGCATCTGCGCCGCAGTGGCTGCCGCGGGAGCGCTGCGGGGCGAGGAGCTCTTTACCATGCTGATGACCGGCATCAGCCTCGCCGTGGCCGCCGTACCGGAGGGACTTCCCGCCATCGTCACCGTCTCTCTCGCCCTGGCTGTGCGCAGGATGGTAAAAAGAAAAGCCCTTGTCCGACGGCTGGCGGCAGTGGAAACGCTGGGCTGTGCCGATGTGATCTGTTCCGACAAGACCGGCACCCTCACCCGCAATAAAATGACCGCCGTCAGATTCTGGATCCCCTTTGAAAAGATGGAGGTCACCGACGAGCAGCAGCCCTTCCGGCAGGGAGAACGACGGATAGACCCTCTGCGCCATGAGGCTGGAAAGAAAGCGCTGACGGTTTTTGCTCTCTGCTGCGACACGATCGAAACACCGGACGGTTTTTCCGGCGAACCCACCGAAGCCGCTCTCTCCGGACTGGCGGCAAAAGCCGGCCTTGTCCCCTCCAGGATGGGGCATCTGAAACGGGTGGGAGAGCTTCCCTTCGACAGTGTCAGAAAACGGATGTCCGTTCTTTTGGAAGACCGAAGCGGCGAACGGTTCCTTTTCTGCAAAGGTGCCTGTGATGTGCTGCTCAGTCGCTGTACTTCGGTCCGGACGGCGGAAGGGACCGTTCCGCTGGACGCAAGGATGCGCACACAGATCGCAAAAGCTGCCGATCAGATGGCTTCTGAAGGATTAAGAGTACTGGCGGCGGCAGAACGCAGCTTCTCACCCGGAGAGACCCTGCAGGAGCATAGCGAAGAAGGGCTCTGTTTCTGCGGTATGGCGGGCATGATGGACCCGCCCCGCCCCGGCGTAAAAGAGGCCATCCGCACCTGCCGCAGAGCCGGCATCCGGACGGTCATGATCACCGGCGACCACAGGCTCACCGCCAGAGCGGTGGCCGAAGATGTGGGCATCTTCCGCAAGGGAGATCTTCTGCTGACCGGTGAGGAACTGGACCGGATGGATGACGAGGAACTGAAACGGGCCGCCGGAAAGACGGCTGTCTATGCGAGAGTGACCCCGAAACATAAACTGCGCATCGTAAAGGCGCTGAAATCTGCCGGCCATATCACCGCCATGACCGGTGACGGAGTCAACGACGCCCCCGCTGTCAGAGAAGCAGATATCGGTGTTTCCATGGGGCTTTCGGGCACCGATGTGACAAGAGAAGCCTCCGACCTGATCCTGCTGGATGACGATTTTTCTACTCTTGAGGCGGCGGTGGAAGAGGGCCGTGCCATTTACGGCAATATCCGCAAATTTATCCGGTATCTTCTCTCCTGCAATATCGGCGAGGTACTGACCATGTTTTTGGGGCTTGTCATGGGGATGCCGGTGGTTCTCGAACCCATCCATATCCTGATGGTCAATCTGGTCACCGACGGACTTCCCGCCATCGCACTGGGACTGGAGCCCGCCGAAAAGGACATCATGCGCCGCCCGCCCCGCGACACCGGGGACAGCATCTTCTCGGACGGCCTTTTGTCAAAGATCCTGTTCAGAGGCTGTCTGATCGGACTGACCACCCTTTTTGTCTTCGGGCATTTTCTCGGCACATCCGATCTGGCCACTGCCCGTACGGCAGCTTTTCTGACCCTTGTCATGACCCAGCTCATCCATGTGTTCGAGTGCAAGAGCGAGGAAAAAACGCTGCTTTCCATCTCCTTTTTCAGCAATCCGAAACTCATCGCGGCGGTCCTGTTTTCAGCCGCAGCAGCTGTTCTGAGCATCTGGTGGCCACCCCTTTCAAAACTGTTGGAAACTGTGCCGCTTTCGATGGAAAACCTTCTTTTCATCGGCATGAGTCTATTGGCGGCACCGGCGCTTTCTGTTCTGACACACCGGCTTTTCACCGGAAAATCCGCTGCTGTTTCCCCAAAAAAGCTGAAAAAACGCTGAATAATTCCTAAAGTCGCTTTTCTTTTCTGCAAAAAGCATAAAGTTTTTCACGGATGGCCGGATACTTTCGGAGATAAGATAAAAATTAAAGTCCGATCATTGACACTGAGGCAAAAATAGGTTAGGATATACCTGTACAGATACAGATTTTTTGACCGAAACCCGGAGGCATTTATGTTCCTGAAGGAGATCGACGCCGTCAATTTCAAACAGTTCGGCGCCCCTATCACCGATACCAGCCCCTATCAGAGCTGGCACCAGACCCTGTACGAAGACGATATCCGAACCAGTTCATCCCTCTGGCACTTTGAGACCGAAACGGTCCTGGAAGCGATCAGCGGTGTCGGACTTCTTTTCGTGCGTACCATCGACGGAAAACTGCAGAAATTCCTGATGGACCAGACGATCATTCTCAAGCCCAACGTACAGTTCTGCGCCCTCCCCTGGTGCGATCAGTTTACCTATCGGCTTTACAGCCACTCCCCCAAGAACATCACCCCTACCCCCAATGTTTTCGCCGCGTCCGGTTTCTCGCCCGACATCACCGCCAAAACGCTGTATACTGTTCTCTATCAGGAAAAAGACCGTCAGTTCTTCTTCCGCGGCGAGGAACATCCCTTCTGGGAATTTACTTATGTGAACAAAGGCAACATCATCTGTGAGGTCGACAACACCACCTATGAGCTCAAACAGGGCCAGATGATGTTCTTTGCCCCCTATCAGTTCCATAAACAGCGCTCGGACGGCAAGAGCCCGCTGGCATTTCTGACCATTACCTTCGACGGCAACATCATCCAGCCGGAGCTTCTGGCCAACCGGACCATCTATGCCGACGAGAGCTGTCTGAAGATCATTCAGAACATCCTGCAGGAAGAACGGGACGAGAGTATTTACGGCGACGACATGATCCTCTGTGAGATGACAAAGCTTCTGATCACCACCATGCGCAACACCCACTCCGATTCGGTGGTCACCCGCATTCCCACAAGGCTGAAAGTCACCGTCGACAATACCTATATCAGCGAATGTATCGACGTGATCCATCAGAATATCTCGTCCACCATTACCCTGCCCTGGCTGGCGAGACAGCTGAACCTGAGCCCGTCGTATCTGTCGAGCCTGTTCAAACAGAAGGTCGGCCGCAGCATCTCGGAATATGTCCGGCTCGTCCGCCTGGAAAAAGTCAAGGATATGATCAGCGAGGGACGTTATACCATCGCACAGATCTCGGATATCATGGGCTACTGTTCGCCCACCTATCTCTCCACCGAGTTCAAGCGGGAATATGATATGTCTCCCAAGGAATATGCAAAAATGCTTGGATGATCCGGCTTTTACATAAAATCGGTTTTTACAAAAAAGAGAAAGAAAATGAGCTTTGCTCACAAAGTTTACGGAGGTTGATCAACTATGGGTGGATTCTTCGGCGTCGCTTCCAAACAGGACTGCGTCTTCGATCTTTTCTTTGGCACCGACTACCACTCTCATCTGGGTACCCGCCGCGGCGGTATGGCCGTCTATGGCGAAAAAGGGTTTGACCGCTCGATCCATAACATCGAAAACTCCCCTTTCCGTACCAAGTTTGAAAAAGAAAGCGGCGAGATGCACGGCAATATCGGCATCGGCTGTATATCTGACTATGAGCCCCAGCCCCTGCTGGTCCGCTCCCATCACGGCACCTATGCCATCTGTACGGTCGGCAAGATCAATAACATGCAGGCGCTGTCGGATGAGATCTTCAAAAACCGCAGCACCCATTTTCTCGAGATGAGCGGCGGCGATCTCAACGCCACCGAACTGGTAGCTTCGCTGATCAATACACAGGATAATCTGATTGATGGTATCCAGTATGCCCAGAAGGTCATTGACGGCTCGATGAGCATCCTTCTGATGACCCCGAAATTTATTCTGGCAGCCCGCGACCGTCTGGGACGCACCCCGGTCTTTGTAGGCAAAAAGGAAGATGCCTACTGCGTTTCGTTCGAAAGCTTTGCTTTCCTGAATCTGGGCTATGAGCAGTGCAAAGAGCTGGGACCCGGCGAAATCGTGGCTGTCACCCCCGAGGAGGTCCGTACCCTTGCCGCCCCCGGTACCGACATGAAGATCTGTACCTTCCTGTGGGTCTATTACGGTTATCCCTCCTCTGCCTATGAAGGTCTGAGCGTCGAGAGAATGCGCTATAACTGCGGCGCAAAGATGGCCGACCGCGACAATGTGGAGGCTGACACGGTCGCAGGTGTTCCCGATTCCGGCACTCCCGCCGCCATCGGCTATGCAAACCGCTCCCACATCCCCTTTGCACGTCCCTTTATCAAGTATACCCCCACCTGGCCCCGCTCCTTCACCCCCACCGTACAGACCCAGCGCAATCTGGTTGCAAGGATGAAGCTGATTCCGGTTCATGACCTGATCCAGAACAAAAAACTCGTTCTGATCGACGACTCGATCGTCCGCGGCACCCAGCTGAGAGAGACCACCGAATTCCTCTACAGCAGCGGTGCAAAAGAGGTGCATATCCGTCCCGCATCTCCCCCTCCCATGTTCGGATGCAAATATCTGAACTTCTCCCGCTCCAATTCCGAAATGGAACTGATGGCGCGCCGCGTCATCACCGAGCTGGAGGGAGAGAACCGCTATAAGGTACTGGCTGAGTATATGAACCCCGACACCGACCGCTATGCCCGCATGGTGGAAGAGATCCGCAAAAAGATGAACTTCACCTCACTGAGCTATCTGAGACTGGATGATATGCTGGACTCGGTAGGTATCCCCCACTGCAGGCTGTGCACCTACTGCTGGAACGGCAGGGAATAAAGAATAAAGCCGCTTTTCCTCTGTGAAGAGCGGTTTTTCCATTTTTCTCTTT
>JAFQND010000039.1 GCA_017396055.1 Oscillospiraceae bacterium | reverse complement strand
GGTGAAGCATACGGTTTCCGTGGTAAGCGGCGCCAAGGCGCAGGGGTTTCAGAGACATAAAGCGACCTCCTCCGGTTTTGTTAGTTTCATCATAAAGGGAATTTATCAGAAAGTCAAGAGAAAGAGTTCAATAGTCGGGCAAAAATAAAAACCGCCCTTTTCAGAGCGGTTTTGTTTTTTTGGGGAATGATTTTCCGTAAAGAAGCTCATCGCAGATAAAATTTCAGATTTTCTCAGCAACGAGAGTGCCCATCTCAGAGCAGGAGACCTTTTTCATGCCTTCGCTCATAATATCGCCGGTGCGGTAGCCTTCGTCGAGAACAGCGTTGACGGCAGCTTCGATGGCGTCTGCCTCAGCAATCATGTCAAAGCTGTAACGCAGCATCATAGCGGCAGAGAGGATGGTGCCGATGGGGTTTGCCAGATTCTGACCGGCAATGTCGGGTGCAGAGCCGTGGATGGGCTCGTACATACCTCTGGTGCCGTCGCCGAGAGAGGCAGAAGCCATCATGCCGATGGAGCCGGTAATCATGCTGGACTCGTCGGAGAGGATATCGCCGAACAGGTTCTCGGTAACGACTACGTCAAACTGAGAAGGATTCTTAACCAGCTGCATGGCGGTATTGTCTACCAGCATATCGGTGCAGATAACATCGGGATATTCGGCAGCGACCTCATGAACGACCTTTCTCCAGAGTCTGGAGGAATCGAGGACATTGGCCTTATCGACGGAAATGACGCGGCTGTCGCGCTTGCGGGCAGTCTGGAAGGCGGTATGAGCAATACGGCGGACTTCATGCTCGGAATAGGTCATGTCGTCATGGGCAACTATCTCACCGTTTTCTTCCACGGTTTTGTGCTCACCGAAATAGGCACCGCCGATCAGCTCACGGACCATCATCAGATCAATGCCTTTTGCCACGATCTCGGGCTTCAGGGGAGAAGCATCAGCCAGCTGAGGGAAGAGACGGGCAGGACGCAGGTTGGCATACAGACCCATAGCGGAACGGATGCCCAGAAGGGCTGCTTCGGGACGGATCTCCTTGGCGACGCCATCCCATTTGGGACCGCCGACAGCACCCAGCAGCACGCTGTCGCAATCGAGACACTTTTCCAGTGCTTCTTCGGTCAGAGAACGGCCGTAAGCGTCGATAGCGCAGCCGCCGGCGAGGATCTCCTGATAAGTAAAGGTGTGACCGTATTTTTCACAGACTTTGTCAAGGACTTTCAGTGCCTCGGTGACGATTTCGGGGCCGATACCGTCGCCCTTGATGACAGTGATGGTCTTGTTCATGGGAAAGACTCCTTTTTAATTCAGATCATGAAAACATATTTTTGAACAATGCCTTGCCAGCTACAGTGCGGAAAAGAGAATCATCGGCAGGAAGATTCCCCTCTTCGAAATTGACCAGCAGATCGGCTTCGACCAGGATTTGATAATCGGGGCTGGTCATCTCATGATAGATATGATGATGGGCGATCAGCCAGCATACCCGGTCGACGATCTCTTTGGGATAACCCAAAGAAGAAAGCATTTCTGCCGCGCCGGGCGGACCTTCGATCTGCTGATGCTCTCCGGAGCAGTCACCGTATTTCTCAAGGGAATTACGAATACCGATGTCATGGGTCAGTGCGGCCAGTTCGAGGATCAGCTGGGTGCGGCGGTCCAGGTTTTCCAGCTGTCCGATGGTACGGGCATAAGCCCACACCTTCATAAAGTGACTGATGCGGGCCGGATGTCCGGCATCATAGTCAGCCATGGCCATGGCCGCTTTCGGGATAATCTCACGAAGCATAGGACTTAACCCAGAGACTTCAGCAGACCACCCTTGCTGATGATGTCCTTAATGAACTCGGGGAAGGGTTCTGCCTGGAAAGTCTGACCGGTAGTGATGTCGGTGATGATGCCGGTATCGAAGTCGATCTCCACTTCATCGCCTGCTTTGATGTTGTCAGCAGCTTCCTCACACTCGAGAATGGCAAGACCGATGTTGATGGCGTTGCGGTAGAAGATACGGGCGAAAGTCTTGGCGATGACGCAGGAAACACCGGATTCCTTGATGGCGATGGGTGCGTGCTCACGGGAAGAGCCGCAGCCGAAGTTCCAGCCGGCGACGATAATGTCGGAGGGCTGTACCTTGGAAACGAAGGTGGGGTCGATGTCTTCCATGCAGTGGGAAGCAAGCTCTTTATGGTTAGCGGTATTCAGATAACGGGCATGGATAATAACGTCGGTGTCGACGTTATCGGGGAAAGTGTGAACGTGACCTTTTGTGTTCATAGTGATTCGCTCCTTTTAGAGAGAATGAAAATATACGGTTTCAGGGACTGCGCGGATGTGAAATATGCGCACCACACGCGGAGAATGGCGTCCGCTTCAGCGGCGCAGCTGTCAGAATAAGCGATTACTCCGGTTTGGCGATCTTACCCGCGATTGCGGATGCTGCGGCTACTGCGGGAGAAGCGAGGTATACCTCAGACTCCACATGGCCCATACGGCCGACGAAGTTGCGGTTGGTGGTAGCGACACAGCGCTCGCCCTCGGCGAGGATGCCCATATAGCCACCCAGGCAGGGACCGCAGAGGGGAGTGGAAATGACGCAGCCGGCTTCGATGAAGGTCTCAAGATAGCCCAGCTTCATGGATTCCATGTAGATCGACTGGGTAGCGGGGATCACAATGGCGCGGACGTTTTTGGCGATCTTCTTGCCCTTGAGGATCTCGGCGGCAACTGCCATATCAGACAGACGGCCGTTGGTGCAGGAACCGATAACGACCTGGTCGATAACTACTTCACCGATTTCGTCGAAGGTCTTTGCGTTTTCAGGCAGGTGAGGGAAGGAAACGGTGGGAGTGATGGAAGAAAGATCGATATCGATGACCTTTTCGTACTCAGCATCAGGATCGGCCTCGTAGACCTTTACAGGGCGGTCGAATCTGCCGGTGACATATTCCATGGTCACTTCGTCAACGGGGAAGATACCGTTCTTGGCGCCTGCTTCGATGGCCATGTTGCAGATGCAGAGGCGATCATCCATCGACAGGGTCTTCACGCCTTCGCCAACGAATTCCATCGACTTGTAAAGAGCACCGTCAACGCCGATCATGCCGATGATGTGCAGGATAACATCCTTGCCGCTGACCCATTTCTGCAGCGAACCGGTCAGGTTGAATTTAATAGCAGAGGGAACCTTGAACCATGCTTCACCGGTAGCCATGCCTGCAGCCATATCGGTAGAGCCGACACCGGTGGAGAAGGCGCCCAGAGCGCCATAAGTGCAGGTATGGGAGTCAGCGCCGATGATGCAGTCGCCGGGGCCTACCAGACCTTTTTCGGGCAGCAGAGCGTGCTCGATGCCCATGTTGCCGACATCATAGAAATTATCGATGTCAAAGCGGTGAGCAAAGGTGCGGCACTGTTTGCACTGCTGTGCAGCTTTGATATCCTTATTGGGGGCGAAATGGTCCATGACCAGAGAGATACGGCTCTTGTCGAAGACACTGGTAAAGCCGGCTTTTTCGAACTCGTTGATAGCAACGGGAGAAGTAATATCGTTGCCGAGTACCATGTCCAGTTTAGCTTTGATCAGCTGTCCGGCGCGTACTTCGTCGAGTCCGGCATGAGCTGCCAGAATCTTTTGGGTCATTGTCATTGCCATAGTGAGTCATCCTTTCGATGTATCAGTTTTCATTTATCGGTTTCAGGAACTTTTATTCCAGATGGATCCAGTAACGTTCAATACTGCTCTGGCTTTCGGGCTCGAAGACGGTGGATTCATAGACACCACCGTTTTTCAGAATGGTGCGGCGGCTTCCTTCGTTGTTTTCGAGACAGGTGACCAGCACATCCATAATGCCGAGCTCCCGGCACCGGGGAAGCACGCCTGCCAGCATCCGGGAAGCATATCCCTTACGTCGTTCGCTCGGACAGACAGCGTAGCCGATATGTCCCGCGTATTTTCTTAAAAAATCGTTGAACTTATGCCGCAGCTGAAGAATACCCACCATTTTGCCATTTTCATCCAGACAGATGTACTGGGAGGTGTCGGGCTCCAGCTGGTCTAACCATTCCTGTGTCTTGTCGAATTTCCGCAGTGATGCGCCACCGTCCATCGACTCGCCGGAGGCGAGATATTCAGTACGGAACGCTTGTATCTGCCGGTCGTATTCCATTGTGGGGGTGATCAGTTTCATTTTTGCGTTCCTCCGTTCGGAAAGTCGGTCACTTTGCCAGATAGCGGTTAATGGCAGAGAACAGTGCAATAACGGACGAGGCGATGATGTCGTTGTCAACGCCTGCACCCCAGCTGACAGTGCCGTCAGCCATGGTAACAGATACATAGGAAACTGCGGCGGAAGCAGAGCCTTCTTCCAGTGCGTGTTCGGTATAGGTCAGGTTGGTGAACTCGATGCCCAGTGCCTT
>JAFQND010000349.1 GCA_017396055.1 Oscillospiraceae bacterium | reverse complement strand
GCTTCCGCTGCCACATCCGGCTCCATACGGCCGGCGCAGACCACGGGAATATCTACAAACTGCTTGATATGAGCCACATCGTCCAGGTTGCAGTTTTGAGGCATATACATGGGCGGATGAGCCCAGTACCAAGAGTCATAAGTACCGTTGTCGGCATTGAGCATATCATAGCCGGCATCCTGCAGATATTTGGCTGCCCGCTCGGATTCTTCCATGTTACGGCCCATTTCGGGGGCGGTATCGCCGGGAACGATGCCCTTCTGGAAACCCTTCAGCTTGGACTCTACGGAATAGCGCAGAGAAACGGGGAAATCATCACCGCAGCTTTCCTTGATAGCGCGAACCACTTCAGCAGCGAAGCGATAGCGGTTTTCTAAGCTGCCGCCGTATTCCTCGGTACTCTTGTTGAAGAATTCCATCGAGAACTGGTCAAGAAGATAACCTTCATGCACCGCATGAACTTCAACACCGTCGACGCCGGCCTTTTTGCACAGAGCAGCAGTCTTGGCAAAGGCTTCGATGATCTCGTGGATCTGTTCAACCGTCATCTCGGGGCAGATAATATCCTTTGCCCAGCGGTTAGGCTGGGGCGAGGGGCTCGCCAGCTCATGGCTGGTGTCGATAATGGGCTTCATGACGGCACGGGTGAATTTGTTGCGGTGCAGACCTGCCACCATGTCGGGGATCGCCCAGCTGCGGCCCATACCTGCAGTCAGCTGAATAAACAGCTTTGCACCGGTCTTGTGGATCTCGTCCATGAATTCTTTCAGGTCATCGAACATCTTCGGATTCTGCCAAAGCCATTTTCCCCAGATGGTGTCGCGCACGGGGGCGATACCGGGAATGATCAGACCGACATTGTTCTTTGCCCGCTCGATGAAGAATTTTGCAGCTTCTTTGTCGAAATGACAGCCGGTCAGCTCCATCCATCCGAACAGAGAAGTACCGCCCATCGGACAGAGGACGATGCGGTTTTTGATCTCCACATTGCCGATCTGCCACGGAGTAAATAACGCTTCATATTTTTTATCCATTGATACAAGCTCCTTTCAGAGTCTCAGCGCATTCCAGCGCGGATATGCGCAAAAAAAGCGGCACAGAGACCGCTCTTTGTGATAGTCCAATTATATCAGCAAAGATGTTGGATTGTCAACATTTCGGAATCGTTCACTGCTTTCCGTCTCCGCATTGACATCCGAAAAATTATATGTTAGCATGAAAAAAAGACTTCCGGAGGTGCCTTATGCCCCAGTTTGATAATTCCTATGCCAATCTGCACATGCATTCTTATTGCTCCGATGCCTATTTTGCACCGCTTCTGATGCCCCGTATCGCCAAATCTCTCGGACACAGCGCCGTTGCCCTGACCGACCATGAAACTCTCTGCGGTCTGCCGGAATTTTTCGACGAAGCGAAGGCCTGCGGCCTGGAAGCTATCAGCGGTATCGAGATCTTCGGTATGCTGGACAGCATCGCCAAGCCTGTCCATGTGACCGGTCTGGATTTTGACCCGACTCATCCCGCCATCGTCGAATTTACCCGGAAGATCACCAGGACCCGCAACGAAAACACCCGCGCAAAATTTGAGATCGCTCTGGAAAAGGGCATCTTCAAGGG
Organism: Oscillospiraceae bacterium; assembly: GCA_017396055.1. Classification (GTDB taxonomy): domain Bacteria; phylum Bacillota; class Clostridia; order Oscillospirales; family Ruminococcaceae; genus Faecivivens. Next base: position 9,399 of record JAFQND010000349.1, on the reverse strand, counting down.
TATTACCTGGGAGGATATCGTCCGCTGCAACCACCATACCGACTGGTTCTATTCCACACAGGTCTATTACGCCCTTGATAAGATGAACATCATACCCCTTTCCCGCCGGTATGAGACCAATGCCGCCGTCTTCGAGTCTCCCGAAGCCAATTCAGTTCCGCTTTATATCGCTCCCATGCAGGATGTCATCAAAGCCATCCGCGCCGCAGGCGGTGTCGCTGTACTGGCCCATCCCAACGAAGCGATCTTCCCCCGTGTACGCGAAATGGTGGATATGGGCTTGAACGGCATCGAGATCTCTTATCCTTCCGCCACCGAAAGAAGCGCAAAACTGGCTATTCATGCCTCGGTCGAATACAACCTTTACTGTTCCGGCGGCTCTGATCATTCCGGTCCTCTCAGTTCGCTGGGCGGTCCCTTTGTCGAAGTGGTGCACAGCGGCATCACCAGAAACGACTTCGAGATCCTGAAAAACCGCGCGCTCGGTTAAACAAAATACTGCAGACTGTTCCGGAGGTGTCCTATGCTTCCTTTTCCTGTCGCCTATGCCAATCTTCACCTGCATTCTTCCTGCTCCGATTCGACCTTCCGTCCGATGCATCTGCCCCGTATCGCAAAATCCGTCGGCTATGGTGCTGTCGCTCTGACCGACCACGAAACTCTCTGCGGTCTGCCGGAATTTATGGCAGAAGCCGAAGCATGCGGACTTGAAGCCATCACCGGTATCGAGATCTTTGCAAAACTGGACGGAGTCAGCAAGCCCATCCATCTGATCGGTCTGGACTTCGACCCCAACCACCCCGCCATCACCGGCTTTGTTCAGAAACTGATCCGAGCACGAAACGAAAACACCCGTGCAAAGTTCGAGATCGCCGTGGAAAAAGGGATCTTCAAAGGCATCACCTGGGACGATGTGGTCCGCTGCAATCCCCAGACCGACTGGTATTATGTGACACAGGTCTATTTTGCTCTGGATGCCATGGGGATCATTCCCCTTTACCGCCGGTATGAGACCAACGACGCCGCTTTCAACTCGCCCGAGGCACAGGCTGTGGAACTGACCGTATTCCCCATGGAAGAAGTCATTGCCGCCATCCGCCAGGCAGGCGGTATCGCTGTACTGGCACATCCCGGAGAGTCGATCTTCCCCCGCGTCCGCGAGATGGTCGACATGGGACTTAACGGTATCGAGATCTCCCACCCCAGCATTACCGAAGCAGCATCCAAATTCGCCATCCATGCGGCTACGGAGTACGGGCTTTACTGCTCCGGCGGCACCGACCATACCGGTGCACTCAGCTCACTGCCCGGAAGATATGCCGTGCCGGCTTTTCAGGGAATATCCCGACAGGATTTCGGGATCATCAAAAAACGTTCCCTTGACTGAACAAAAAACCCGCAGGAAAGGCCTGCGGGTTTTTCTTTACTTTTCGATATAGTGCTCGAGCACATATTTTACGGCATGCTCGTTGTTGTTGCAGATGATCTCATCGGCAATTTTCTTCAGCGAATCGCAGCCGTTCTTCATCACAAGACCAAGCCCCGCCGCAATGATCATGGTCGTATCATTGTCGCTGTCACCCATGCCGATGGTATCGGCGCGGTCAATTCCCAGATGGTCGGCGAGCCGGTGGATCGCCCCGCCTTTTCCCGCATCCTTTGCAGAGATCTCAAGGCTGCGAGGGTTTGCCTCAGCGATAGCATATTTTCCAAGAGCCAGCAGCCTGTCGCGGCACTCGATCCGCTCGGCGGCATCATGGAAATGAACAGCATAAAGATCTACATCGCCTAAGGTATAGCTGAATTCACCGAAATTCTCCCGATGAATGCCATAATCCCATGTGATCTGGGCATGAGCGTGTCCGATATGATAATAGTCATATTTTTCCGGACCCTGCTCACCGGCATCAACATAGCACTCGCCGCCCTGACGAAGGGTGATATGAACATCATATTCGCCGATAATATCAAGGATCTCGTTCGATTCTTCTTTGGAAAGGCAGCAAAGGATCCGCTCGCCTGTCTTGCGGTCAAGAACAGCAGCGCCGTTTGAATAGATCACATAACGGATGTCGGTGCAGTCGCGGATCTGCTGGGGCATCTCGGCAAAGCTTCTTCCGGACGCGGGAACAAAATGTACACCCATAGCGGTCAGCTGACGGATGGCGGCAAGATTCTCTTCACTGATGATACCGGCACTGTTGAGCAAAGTGCCGTCAAGATCACTGGCAATGATCTGATATTTAGGCATAGGACATTCCTCCTGTATATTCTGTTTTCATTATATAATATCATCGGAAGTATTGCAAGCAAAAGCACATTTACATCTGCTGTCCGCTCTGTTATACTGGTATAAAGTCAAGTGTACGGAGTTGATAGGCATGAAAACCTCAAATATGCAGATGTTCCCCAACGGACTTGTGATCCACCACTATATGCTTCCGGTCCCCGGAATCAGAAAAAAGATCATCTATCAGTTCAGCGACACCCACCTCTGTCTCGCTGACGACCTCTCTTCCGAAGAGGAAAGCCGGTATGCAGCAGAAAGAAGCACCAAATGGCTCAGCATCCGCGAAGGTTTCGCCCGCAGCCATGATCAGCTTTATACCGAAGAGCAGCTGCTCGATGCCGGAACGCATTTTAAAAATCTGCTCGGTCACGCCGTATCCGACGGCGACGCTGTCGTCATGTGCGGCGATGTCTTCGAGTGTCTCTCGGGTGCAAATCTGCGGTTTTACGAAGAACAGATGAGAAATGTCACCGTGCCCGCCATGGCTGTCTGCGGAAATCATAAGCCTGTCGGTGAAATTCCCGACGGCTATCTCTTTTCCTCCACCAAAAAGCCCGTCCAGACGATCGAACTTGACGATCTGATCATCATCGGCTTTGAAAATTCCCGCCGCGAGGTCACAAAAGAACAAAACGAATGTCTTCTCGACCTGTTCAAAGCCGGAAAACCCGTTATCATTGCCATGCATGTCCCTGTCATGACAGAAGAAAATGCCCCTCTGTTAAAAGAAAGCGGCGAATATTTCCAGCTCAACTATGACGGTGCATCTGAAACCACGCTGGAATTCATCGAGATCCTCAAACAGCACTCCGGACAGATCATTGCGGGCTTTGCCGGACATCTTCACTATCCCAATGTGAGCGAGATCGCACCCGGTCTTACCCAGTATGTCTCGACCCAGGGTATCTTAGGCAACATCAACCGCTTTGAGATCGGCGTCTGACAGCATCGACAACCGGCAGAACTCCCTTTCCGATTGACAAAATCCGGTTTCCGCTTTATACTAATTATGAATCTTCAAGTTAAGGAGCTGACAAATGATGGAAACTGCTTCCAGCTGGGATTTTACCTTAGCCAACTATGATGCCGTCTGGGCATTTCTGGCTCAGCTCGGTCTTCTTCTGCTGTTTCTGATGTTGGGCAATATTTTCCGGCGTACTATTCCGCTGTTCCGTAAATGCCTGATCCCCTCTGCATTGCTAGGTGGTGCGCTGCTGCTGATCGTAGATATTATTGCAAAACAGTTCGGCTTTGTCCTTGTTGACAATCGGCTGATGCAGGTCATCACCTATCACTGTCTGGCGATCGGTTTTGCGTCCATGACCCTGAAAACCGAAAAGAGCACCCATAAGACGAACGGCACACAAGTGATCGAATTCGGCGCCCTGCAGGGCGGTACCTATATGCTGCAGGCTTTTATCGGTCTCGGTATCACGCTGCTTCTCTTCCTGCTGACCCGCCACGGTGATCAGATCATCTCCTATGTCTGCGGTCTGATCCTGCCGCTCGCTTTCGGACAGGGCCCAGGCAACGCGCTGAGCTGGGACATCAACTTCACCAATACTCCCGCAGCACAGTTTGCAGGCAACGGAAGCTTTGGTCTTTCTCTTGCATCCATCGGTTTTGTGGTTGCTTCTGTATTCGGCGTGCTTTATATCAACATCTATAAAAAACGCAAAGAGCTTTACGTCCGTAACGCAAAACCCTGCGACGAAGTGATCGACCAGACCAATCCCAACGGCGACGAGATCCCCGACAACGAATCTATCGATAAATTTACTGTGCAGGCCGGTTTTGTTGCTCTGGCTTATGCGCTTTCCTTTGGTTTTATGTGTCTGCTGGGTATCCTTTCCGATTTCACCAATAGCATCGCCTGGGGCTTTAACTTCCTGTGGGCTTCTTTGGCAGCCATGCTGATCAAATTCGTTGTCAAACGGCTGCATAAACATAACCTGATGCACCGGGTCTATATCAACAACTATCAGATGGACCGTATCTCCGGTTTCTCCTTTGACCTGATGATCGTAGCAGGTGTTGCCGCAATTGAAATCAACGATATCAAGAATTACATCCTGCCTGTTGTCATTCTCAGCGTGATCGGCGCTCTGGCCACTTATATCTATATCCGGAAAGTTTCGAAAGAATGCTTCAAAGGCTTTGAACATGAAATGTTCCTGATGAGCTTCGGCACTCTGACCGGTACTGCCTCCAATGGCGTGATCCTGATGAAAGAGGTCGACCCCGGCCTGAGAACGCCTACTTCCAGCCTGTACATTCTCTCCAACTTCCCTGCTATGCTTATGATCGCGCCGCTGCTGTTCCTGCTGGGCTTTGCATCAAAGTCGCTCACCAATGCGCTGATCGCTTGTGCCATCTTCTTTGTATTGTGGAGCGCATACACGATCTATCTGTTCCGCAGAAAGATCTTCAAAAAGAAATACGCCGACAAACCTGTTCCCGTCTGGGAAGACGAAGCACAATCCTGATGATGAACGCCCGAAGGATATTACTCCTCCGGGCGTAATTTTTTATACTATGGTCCGATTTCCTCCCGGTATTAACAGAGACGCACTCCCGTCGACGAGAATGCCGTCCATCCAGATTCAGCCGCAGGCTGAATCTATGGTGCGGTCACTGACCGCGAGGCATTCTCAAAACACCAAAAAGAAAAGCACCTCTCACGAGGTGCTTCTTTTTGATGGTGGAGACGGCGGGAATCGAACCCGCGTCCGAAAACCTATCCATCCAGCTTTCTCCGGGTGCAGACGGTCAATTTAAGTTTCCCGCTCCGGTCCGCCGGCCATCAGGCTGGCCGGAGCAGTATCTCCTGATACGTTATCCGAAGTCGGAGAAGTCCTCAGTAACGTTGACCACTAATTTGAACCCGACAGGACCCGTGGTGCTGACCTGTGCGGGCAGCCGCCAATAATTAGGCAGCGTAAGCTAAGGTTCTAGTGTTAGATTTAGCGTTTATTTTAGGTGCGACTTTTATAGAGCCTTCGCCCGCTCTACCCGCTTACCAGACTTCCAGATCCCCGTCGAAACCTTTACGTCCCCATATGGGAGCGGTCCCGAAAGACCGCGGCCCTGAAAATCGTCATGTCGGAGGTTATTCTGCTTTGCCTCCTGCAAAGCCCTGGTATTCGTCCAGGAAGAACTCGGCATGCTTCTGCATATAGACGCCCAGTTCATCGCCCTTGTAGCCCAGATGGATACAGAGATTACCGAAGTAATCGTCGATCAGATCGACCTTCAGTACGAACTTGTCATCATCAGTCCATGCACCACTGGCAAGACAGCCATAAAGATGATCACCGGCAGTGCCGATCCGTTCGCCGTAATAGCCCTCCTGAGGGAAGACGCTGCGGACGACTTTGCCGATACCGAAGGGAAGCTCTTTATATCCCTGAGCATTTTCCCAGCAAAGAACACCTTCATCACCATCGAACTTGACAGTGATGTGCTTGATGCCCATGACATTCTCATTGAGAATGTACTTCTTACCGTTTACACAACCGGAAATGGAAGAAGTTTTCGCACCATTGACCACCGGATAAGCCAGAGTATCCAGTCTCTTTTCCAGTGCAGCAAATGCTTCGGGATCCTCGGGCAGAGGTTCACCGGCAGTTTCTTTGATCCAGCGCCAGAGAGCATGGAAAACAGTGCCGTATGCATCGCCATTGCCCTGGGTATCGCCGGTGCAGACAAAGATCATATCTTCCTCAGGCATACAGATGGCCAGCTGAGTGCCCATACCCAGGAAGGAAAAAGTATTGTCTTCGGTGACCCAGATCTGATAGCCATAACCATGACAGCCGTGACCATGAGCCGGGAAACCGTCCTGACAGTTATCGATCTGACGGGAAACAGCAGCCTTGACATAATCAGCAGGCAGCAGCTGTTCGCCGTGCCATTCGCCGCCATTCATGACCAGACGGGCAAATCTTGCCAGGTCGATGACGGTACATTCTACGCCGGAGCCGCCCCATGCATAACCCTCGGGAGCCTTGACGCACCAGGAATCAGGAGAGAAACCGGTCTTAAGAAGAGCTCTTTCTTTCAGGAAGGTCAGGAAATCCTTACCGGTGACCCGTTCAACGATGGCACACATCATATAGGTACCGGAGGTATCATAGTTAAAGACCGTTCCGGCAGGATGATCAACAGGAGCATGGAAGAAGGTCCAGACCCAATCCTTTTCGAACTGAGTGGGCATTCTGTAGCCATAAGAACCGCCGGGGAAAGGAGTAGACATCATCAAAAGATCACGGATGGTGGTCTCTTTCAGATAGGGATGCATGTCATCGTGGCAATAATCGGGGAAAAAACTGACAACCTTATCAGAGAGGCTGATGGTGCCGTCGCCGACAAGAAGTCCGACCGCCATAGAAGTAAAGGTCTTGCTGACCGAATACATTCTGTGAAGCCAGTTCTCATCAAAGGGAGCACGATAGCCTTCAGCAAAGATATCTTCACCCTTCAGAATCGCAAAGCTGTGCAGATAGACGCCTTCCTTTTCCAGCTGGTCAATAAAACCAAGGACATTCTTGGAAGAAACGCCGACACTCTCAGGAGTTTTGTATGCAAAAGTGGAATTGGTCTTTTTCATCGAACTTCCTCCTTTTACTTTTCAAAGAAGAACAGCTGTTTTTTCTGTTCCTCGGTCAGTCTGCCGCCGTATTCACACACTGCAAAAGCTTCGGCAAAGCGAACCTTTGCGCCTCTTTCTTCGCCGTATCGTTCGATCAGTTCTTCGCGGAAACGGGCAGCGGTACGGGCAAAGCGGACAGCATAACCGCGTTTTGCAGCTCTGATCTCATCGTCGGTGGTATCCTTTGTGATCTCCATGCCGCACAGCCATTTATAGCGTGCTTCGGGATCAGATTCGGGAGGAACATCCTGCTCCTCACCGTTGGTGAAGGCGAGCCACTCATAGACCTGAGAAACGTTGGCCTCAACGGCTTTCAGCTTCTGATCGATGGTCTCGTCGATGTCGACCACGACACTTGCCTTGAAAGGAGGATTGGTAAAAGCATCCTCGCTGTGCAGGATGACCGGAGTCTTCAGCAGAGCCGGAACATCGGGACACTCGTTGGGAACGATCAGCAGATAGGATGCATCCTGTACGATCATGCCGGTGTTGCGGTGGTCGGTGTGATAGTCGTTGGTACGATGGGTGATGATAACATCGGGAGCAGCCTCGCGGATATAGCGGGTCATGCGCCGACGCATCTCGAGCGTTGCCTGGATCTCACAGTCTTCCACGTCGGACCAGACATCATACCGGATACCCAGCAGTTCGGCTACCTTAGCGGATTCTGCCGCTCTGCGTGCCTGGATCTCGGGGCGGGAGAGCCTGTGATGTCCGCCGGAACCGTTGGAAACCGACAGGAACTGTACTTCATGGCCGTTCTTTTTCAGAAGAGCAGCCAGACCGCCGCAGCGGAGCTCTATGTCGTCCTGATGTGCACCAATCATTAACACTTTCATGACATTCACCCTTTCTGAAGGAAGGAATCAAAGGTCGATGATAAACTGTGCAGCCCGATCGATCCAATCCTGAATCTCGGGATGAACATTCTCGGGGGTATTGACATCAGCAGTACCAAGGCTGAGACCATGGTTGCCTCTGGGGTAAAGATGTACTTCCGCATTGATGCAGTTTTCGGCAAGAGCAGTGGCGAAAGCAAGGCTGTTCCATACGGGAACTCCGCCGTCGGTCCAGGTATGCCAGATAAAGGAAGGAGGCGTCTCGGCAGAAACCTGCTTTTCCAGAGAAGTCAGCTCCAGCATGGCGGGATCATTGGCGTCATCGCCCAGCAGATGATCAAAGGAGCCTCTGTGGGCCCATTTACCGCTGGAAATAACAGGATAGGAAAGGATCAGCGCATCAGGTCTGCAGCTTTCGCCGCCAAGACCGCGCTCCTTCAGCACATTGCTGTTCCAGAAAACGCCAAGGCTTGCTGCCAGATGACCGCCTGCGGAGAAACCGCAGACAGCGATGCATTTTTCGTCCAGATCCCATTCTTCGGCATGCTCGCGGATGACCTTCATGGCAGCAGCCGCTTCGCACACTTCGGTGGGAAAAAGAACGTTGTTGGTATGGGTAGAGTAATGCAGCACAAAGGTGGTAAAGCCTTTTGCGGCAAAAGCAAGCGCAACAGGCACCGCCTCACGGGGAGAGGTACCGGTATATCCGCCGCCGGGGAGCACCAGCACAGCAGGACGCTTTACCCGTGTACGGGCTTTGCAGTACGGCTCATCGTTTTTCAGAATATATCCGGTAAAGGAGACCTTCTTCGAAGGAGTCTTCAAACCGACTGCTTCGTAATCCAGACCAAGTTCCAGTTCTTTGATGATCATATCAATTGCCTCCTCAGCGCTGTCGCTGCTTCATAGCTCTGTCGATTTCACGCTTGGCGTCGCGCTTTGCCATATCTTCCCGCTTATCATGAAGCTGTTTACCCTTACAGAGTCCCAGTTCCATCTTCACGCGGCTGCTTTTAAAATAAAGAGACAGAGGGATCAGAGTCAGACCATCCTGTTTGACTCTTCCCAAAAGGCGCATGATCTCCCGCTTATGCATCAGGAGCTTGCGCACCCGGAAGGGATCCCGATTGAATATATTTCCCTTTTCATAGGGACTGATATGCATGCCCTTGACGAACAGCTCGCCGTCATCGACAGTGCACCAGCTGTCTTTCAGATTGACTCCGCCCATACGGAGAGATTTGACCTCGGTACCTACCAGTTCGATGCCGGCTTCGAAGGTCTCGAGCACAAAATATTCATGCCGGGCCTTTCGGTTTACGGCGATCAGTTTGGTTCCGGTTCTGTCAGCAGCCATCCGCAGAGCACCACCTTTCTGAAACAGGATACAGCATACAGATTATACACCGGGAGTCCGTGTTTATGCCATGTTCACCCGGTTTTCCAGGGCTTTGTTCAAGGTGACCGTATCTGCATATTCCAGCTCTCCGCCTACGGGGATGCCGAATGCCAGGCGGCTCACTTTGATGCCCAGAGGTTTTAAAAGTTTTGAAATGTACATGGCCGTTGCTTCGCCCTCAATGGTGGGGTTGGTGGCCATGATGATCTCTGCGACGTCG
>JAFQND010000038.1 GCA_017396055.1 Oscillospiraceae bacterium | reverse complement strand
CCTGTCCTATGGCGGAGTTACAGCTCATAGGTCTCAGTAAGTTTTGCTTTGCCTTTTTCTTTGGCAAACTCTTTCTCTTTTTCTTTCATAGGAAGCTGACCATAGAGGCGCTGAACGGCCTTGACCCGTTCCAGGCATTTTTCACAGCGTACCATATGGGTTGTGACTCTGCTCAGAAGCTCCATTGTTTCCGGAGACATATCCGACGCTTCGACAAAGGCGATGATATCCTGATCGGTAAGATGTTCGTTCATTTTTTTCACCTCGTGTTATTCATGCTCCAGGAAGGAGCGGAGTCAGAGAAGTAACTTTCCCCGAAGGCCTTCTGTATGCGTCCGTCCATGCGATGGAGCCAGTCAGAGAGGGAGCTTTCCAGACCTTTTTTCATGGCAAAGTCCTTCAGAGGGTATTCACCGCTGCGCTGGCCGTTGATCGGTTCGTCCAGTTTTTCCTTGAAACGGTTCAACTGCACATTGGAAATATCCAGCCAGGGTTTACGCTTAATGCCTGCGCGGAAGGAATCCAGAATATCATCCAGAGATTTGTCTGCAAAAGATTTGGCGAAGAGGCGTTCAGCCTCGATGCGGTTGCCGCCGTTTTCCAGCGAGAGCAGCGAGATCATCAGATGAGTCAGAACGATGTGACCTGCAGAACTGGATTCGATCGCCGAGTTAAAGCATTTGGAAACTGCTTCGCGCATTTCCAGAAGCACACCGGGCTGACGGTCTGCCTTATCGTCACAGATGGGGATGACGTATTCTTCTTCGTCATCGTTTTCCTGCACCAGAGAAACGGGTACGCGCTGACTGGATTTGGTCAGAGCGGTAATGGTCGTATTGCGTGCGACCGTGTACATCCAGCGAGTCAGACCCAGTGCGTTTTTCTCTTCGCCCTCGTCACCGTCGCGCATGAAGAAGTGAGTCACGATGGTCACGATCATTTTGAGCTGGATATCCTGCATGATATCATTGGCGAAATTGGGGTCGCTTTTTACATGGGAAGTATGACGGTTGACATAGGGTCTCAGCAGGTTTTCGGTGACTCGGGTCAGGCAATCGAAGCGGGCGGGCATGCCCAGAACCTCATCGCGGACAGCTTCAAAATCCTGCTGGGAAATACAGTTGCTGGCCATGGTGTTTCCTTCCTTTCATTGTCCGTTTTCGATGGACTTGATATTCGTATCTGTCAATTATACTTCATTATATCACAGCTTTCATCAGGGATGCAAGTGTTCGGTAAAACCTTCTGCTGAAGTTTATTCTGTAAGATATCAAGATAACAGCATTCGTCTGCTTTTTTCGCAGGCGAATGCTGACTTTTTATAGATAAATCTTTTTCGTATATGGAGTATTGTAATGATCGCAGCCGGAAATTTTTGCAAAAAATTCAAAGATCTTTTTCTTTCTTTGCGAAAAAGCCCTTTTCTGCCGATTACGTTTATCAGAGTCCAATACGATCTTAAAACAGAAAAGAGGCTGAGAGCATGTTCAAACGGATCGTCAGTATGCTGCTGACATTATTGCTGACCATGTCTTTCTGCTGCAGTCCGGCTTTTGCAGTACAGAAAGAAACCGAGCGTCCCCGGGTTATCCATGTGGTATATGATGACTCGACCAGTATGTATCGGTATAAATATGTCGACCAGTACGGCTATACGGTCGATATGGAGTATTATGACAAATGGTGTCATGCACGGTATTCGCTGGAGGTATTCTCGGCGATGATGGGGGAGAATGACATCATGAACATTTATCCCGTCAACTGGCGCGGCCAGGTAGCCCTGACCCTGAAGGGAAGTGATCCTCCTCAGCAGCGTATCGATCAGATTCATCGTATGATCGATAAGACTGGCGGCACTCCCTATGAAACAGTGGAAAAAGCAGCCGACGCCCTTGCTTCTGCCGGAGAAGAAGTGGAAAAGTGGCTGGTCATCCTGACCGACGGTGATTTTGCCGTCACCGATTCGCTGGGATATACCGACAATATCTCGGCGGAAGCTTTAAACAAAGATCTCGCTTCTTTTTCTGATAACGATATCCGCATTGCTTATCTTACGATCGGCGAAGAGATCCGCTGTCTGCCCCGCAGCGTGCCCGAAAAAGGAATCTATGTGTGGGAAGCCGCCGACAGCAGTGACATCCTTCAGTCGGTTACTGCGATCTCCAACACCGTTTTTGAACGCCAGCAGCTGCCGGATACTTTCGTTTCGCTTCAAAACGGAAAGCTGACCATCTCACCCGATATCCCCATGGAACAGCTGGTCATCTTCAGCCAGGGTAAAGATGTTTCTCTTTCCTGTGAGGATCCCGCCCTTCAGCAGGTACAGAACGGTTCGGTCCGTTATATCGATACCATTCCCGATTCGCTTTACGAAGAACGCGACAAGATCATCGTGGCAAGAGATCTTTCCGGTATGCTGACAGATTTTCGTTCCTCATCGGATGATCCTATCCCGGCAGGTGAGTATACTTTCTCAGCACCGGGTACTCAATCGGTTCAGGTCTATTACAAACCTGCTGTTTCCCTTGGTGTTCTGCTGACGCAGGATGGTCTGCCGATAGACGATGCCCCCATTGAGGGAGAGGTGCAGGTCGAACTCTTTTTACAGGACCCCGTCACCGGCGAGAGATTACAGTCCGATATTCTGAATGATGTCACTTTCGGCGGCACTTTGACCCAGAACGGCACACCATTTTCCTTTACCGGCAGCGGCGCCGTCCTGACTCTGGAAACCGGTTTTGTACAGCTGGAACTGATTGCTGAATTACCCGGCTACAATTATGTGGAGAAAACCATTCAGTGTGATGTAAAGTCGGCGCTTGGCGGACTCATCATCCGGGAGGAGCGGCATAAAGCATCCGTGTCGATAGGAGAGCTTCCTGCACAGGATATCGTTACATATACCTTTTACCGTGCCGATCCTGAAACAGGTGCTGAGATCCCTCTGACCGAAGAGGAACTTTCCAGTCTGGAGCTTTCTTTCGAGCGGGTCGACAAAGGCGGAAAATCGGTTACGCTGACCCACAGCATCTCAGACGGAAAAGCAGCTCTCACCATAGATCACGCCAGGGACAGAAAGGGTCGTCCTGATCCGCTTGCTACCTTTGTTGGTTCTCTCAGTGTCAGAGTCTATGGATCTTTCGTAAGCGGCAATCAGAAGGGTAAAGGAGAAGTTTTCACCGATATTACTCTCACCAAAGCGGATCTCATTACCATTATCGGCTGGATCTTTGACAAATGGTGGTGGCTGATCCTGATCGCCTTTGTGATCCTTTCCGCGGCACTTTACTACTATTTCGCCTATGTTCGTACAGCCAAATTCCTGCGCGGTCAGCGCGGCCTCGGTACGGCGCCTCAGATGGTCATGACTACCAATCCCGGTACGATCCGTGCCCGCAGTGAACCTGATCCGGTTCAGACCTGTTCTGTACAGCTGGACCGTGATTACCAGCACAAAGCTTTCTGTGCTCAGCGTGCCAATGTCATCATCGGCTGCCGCGGCATGGAACATTTCCGGTTCAAAGTGGAAGCGGTCTGTGAGAACAACCGCAGCTGTATGCGCGCACTCGGTCTTGTGGAACAGCTCTCACAGCCCATTTACTCCGATGTGACCATCGACGGTATCCCACTCAGCCAGATCAGACCCGATCGCCTTTTCGGCTATCACATGCAGATCCATTATCGTAAGATAATCGGTCGCAGAAGAGAAGACTTTGATGTTCAGCTGTAATCATAAGGAGGATAACCATGGAAAAGAAAATCCCCACTCTGATGATTGGTCTTGGCGGTACCGGAGCAAAAGCCGCAGATATCATCGCGGCTGCAGTGAAAAAACGCCTTGAATCCGACCAGCGTCCCTTAATCTGCGTCGATACCGATGCAGTCGAATCAGACGAAATGCCGGCAGCTTCTGCCGCATCCGAATATAAATCCGAATAACCCACAGGAGGAACTGTCATGAAAGTACCTACTCTGATTCTCGGCGTCGGCGGCGTCGGCAGTGAACTTATTCTGAAAGTCGCCCGTATGATCAGCGACGAACAGATGAAAAATATCCGCCTTGCCATCCTTGATACCGATGCTAACGATATCAATAAGATCCGCAATTCCGGTCTGCCTGTCAAGGCGATCCAGATTTCCAGCGACAGCACTGTCGGCGAGGCTTTGGAACTGGATAAATGTGCCCGTGAAGTGTGGTTCCCTGTACATCCTTTGCTGCTTCCCAAACCCCTCAGCGAGGGCGCGGGTCAGGTAAGAGCCATTGCACGTCTTTGCTTCAACGCAGCCCTTCGTTCCGGTGACTTTCAGCCCCTGCACGATGCTATCAATGAGCTGAAACGTCTCACCGGCGGCAGTACCAAACAGGTCATGCGTGTCATCGTGGTCGGTTCACTTGCCGGCGGTACCGGTTCCGGTATTTTCCTCGGTCTGGGTATGTATCTGCGCAAGCTGCTGCAGAGCTCTGCCATCATCCGTGGTTTCTTCCTGCTGCCCGAAGTCTTTGAATCTGCCATTGAAGATGAGGGTCAGAGAAATAATCTTCGCCGCAATGCCTATGCCGCTCTCCGCGAACTGGATGCCTTCCTGATGCGTTCTGACGGTGTTCTGCCTGATCGCTACAGCAGCCTGCGGATGGAATTCTCCAAGCCCGGCAGCTATGACTGGGAGGATTACCAGGTTGCGCCTTACGACTTTGCTTTCCTCTTTGACGGCCAGAACCTGGATGGTTCCTGTCTTCCTTCCTTTGAGAGCTATAAGGAACACGCTGCCAACTGCATTTACGCCCAGTCCATCGGTTCCATCTCTGCCAAGAGCAACTCTTCCGAGGATAATGTCATTCTGAACCTTGTTGCTGCAAGAGGCCGCAATCGCTACTGTGGTGCCGGTTCGGCCATCCTCGAATACCCGTACGAAGATGTCCGTGAATACATCGCGCTCAAATGGGCCCAGAATTCCATGTCTCAGCATTGGCTGGCTGCCGACCAGGTGGTGGAAGATAAAAAGCGCGCTCATCAGCGTAAGCTGGATGAGGGCTATACCGATGCGGAATTCGATGACATCCAGGAATATATCGATGCTGTTGAAAGCAGCGAAAACGGCTTCCAGAAGATGATCCGCGCCCAGT